>CAMBEQ010000021.1 GCA_945865545.1 Sediminibacterium ginsengisoli
AGATAAACACCTTTGTTTAAATGTGAATATTCCAAAAGTAGCCACCGATGTAATCAAAGGCATTAAAATATGCAAACAGTCTTATGCCAAGTACGATGAAAAATTTGTTGAAAGAACCGACCCGCATGGTAAAAAATATTATTGGCTCACTGGCGAGTTTGTCAATTTTGATAAATCCAAGGACACCGATGTTTGGGCTTTAAAAAATAATTATGTAAGTGTGGTACCTGTTCAATTTGACTTAACCAACCATATTATTAAAGAAAAATTAAGTAAAAAGTGGAAATGGTAAAAGATAATTATATAGTAGGGGTGTTGGTAGGACTGCTATTGCCATTTTTAGGATTTCTTATTTTCTATGAATGGAAATTTGGCGCATTTACTTTGGAAGAATTTGTAGACTTGCTCAATCGTCAAAAATCTATTTTATCAGCCATGATCAGTATCTCTCTTCTTATCAACGGAGTGGCACTTACTATCTTCTTTCAAAAACAAAAAGACAAAACAGCAAAGGGTATTTTTTTCACCACTTGTATCTACGCAGTCATTGCCATTGCGTCTAAATGGTTTTTATAAATGAGATATTATATAATTGCTGGTGAAGCCAGCGGAGATTTACACGGTGCCAATTTAATTAAAGCCTTAACCACAATGGACAATAAAGCTGTTGTGCAATGCTGGGGTGGAGATTTGATGCAAGCAGCAGGTGGAAAATTAGTTAAACATTATAGGGACCTGGCTTTTATGGGCTTAGTAGAAGTGCTTTTTAATTTAACAACCATTTTTAAGAATATTCGATTTTGCAAAAAAGACATTCAAGCATTTGCACCTGATGTATTAATCTGTGTCGACTACCCTGGCTTTAATTTAAGAATTGCGAAATGGGCCAAGCAACAAAACTTAAAAGTGATTTATTTTATTGCCCCACAAGTATGGGCGTGGAAAGAAAACAGAGTACCCGCTATGCGCGCGAGCATTGATAAACTATTATGTATTTTACCTTTTGAAAAAAAATATTTTAAAGATCGTTGGGATTGGGACGTTGAATATATAGGCCATCCATTAATGGAAGTATTGGCCGATCAAATGAATTTGCCACACCCTTTGCCTCATTTAAAAGACGAGCCCATTATTGCATTGCTGCCAGGTAGTAGAAAACAAGAAATTGAAAAAAAGCTACCCATCATGTTAAGTGTAGCCATCCATTTTCCTGGACATCATTTTGTAGTAGCACAAGCACCAGGTTTAGACGACGACTGGTTTGCTTCTTTAGTAGCACATCAACCCAATGTGCATATAGTAAAATCTAGTACTTATGCGCTTTTGCAACATAGTCAAGCCGCATTGGTCACTAGTGGTACAGCCACTTTAGAGACTGCTTTATTAGGAGTACCCGAAGTAGTATGCTACAAAGGCAATTCTATTACACTAGCCTTAGCAAAGTATTTTATAAAAATAAAATACATAGCATTGGTAAATTTAATTATGGACAAAGAAGTGGTCAAAGAATTAATCCAAGAAAATTTAAACACCAATAATTTAGTAACAGAATTAACTAAACTATTAGAAGATACCACCACACAAAAAAGTATACAAGCAGATTACCTAGCCCTAAAAAATAAATTATATTCTGGTGAAAAGTCCAGTGAAGTAGCAGCCGATATCATACTACAAACCATTCAACACAAGTAATAGTAATCATTAAACCTAATGCCTAAAATTAGGCAAAATCAAGAATTTGAAAAGCATCACTATTAATCCTACTAAAAACATGAGTAGTGAAATTCGGTTCATCCCATGCATGGCTTTCATCATACCTGATCTTGGTTGATTAGGATCGCGTTTTACTAAAAATAAGTACTCCCCTATTTGTCTTAAAAATTTCATAGATTTATTTTAAATAAATTAAACTTGCTTAGCCAGCCAGTTTTTTAAATGTGCGGAAATTTGAACTGATTCAATAATAAATCCATCATGTCCATATACCGAATCAATGGCTACCAACTTAGCTTGTGGCATATGTTGTTCCATAAATCTTTGTTCATCTAATGGACACAATATATCACTACTCACTCCCATAATTAAAGTAGGTATTTGAATAGATTGCAATGTGGCAATTAAATCCCCACCTCTTTTACGTGCCAAATGATGACTGTCCATCGACTTAGTCAATAACCAATAACTATACGCATTGAATCTTTTTACCAATTTATCTCCTTGGTAATTAATATAAGAAGAGGCTTTGAAATTGTCAATTTTTTCCGGATCCTCATCGGTTTGTTTTTCTTGGAAAATACCATAGTTGCGATAGGTCAACATACCAATAGCGCGTGCGGCTTTTAATCCCTTTGCGCCCGCATTCGGTGTTGCTTCCTTCCAAGTACAATCGGCTTCAATAGCCAAACGTTGCGCAGTATGTACCGCCACGCCCCATGCACTTTCAGAAGGAGAAGTAGCAATTAAAAACATTTTCTTTATTACAGAGGGTTCCAATATGGCCCATTCTAAAGCTTGATAACCACCCATACTTCCACCTAATAATAAATCAATTTCATTAATGCCTAAATGTTGACGCAATAAAATATGCGCTTGCACCATATCCCGAATGGTTACTGTTGGAAACTGTTCAAACCCAATGGAAGCGCTCACAATTTCAGCACTCAATGGACCAGTAGAGCCATAACAGGATCCAATAATATTAGCACAAACAATAAAATAATCATTAGGATTAATTAAATACCCTTCACCAATAAGTCCTTTCCACCAATCTGCTGCATCCGAATTGGCCGTTAAGGCATGGCATACCCAGGCTACTTTTTTACCAGGTGCATACTGCCCATAAGTATGATAAGCAATTTTCAATTGCGGTAAACTCACCCCACACTCCAACCTAAAAGGGGCATCATATTGATAAACCAATGGTTCCATTTTTTTCGAATTCTAGTGCAAAGTAACTACCTATTTGAATTACATTTGCATAAACATTGGAATTTATATTTCCATTAACTAACAATTATTAATTTATGGCTAGGATGATCGTAACCAGGATGAATGATGGCTTTGCTTTTAATGCAGTAGATGAAGCCCATAATTCGATGAGATTGGATATTCCTGTTGACCAAGGAGGCCATGGAACAGGACTTAGACCCATGCAAACTTTATTGAGTGCACTTGGGGCATGTAGTGGTGTAGATATTGTGATGATATTAAACAAACAAAAAGAAACTATTGAATTTTTTGAAATGGTCATTGATGGAGAACGTGAGGCTAATAAAGAACCTGCTTTGTGGTCTGCCATTCATTTGCTTTTTAAATTCAAAGGAACCATGACCAAAGAAAAAGCAGAAAAGGCTTGTGCTTTATCAATAGATAAATATTGTTCTGTAGCTGCCACTTTAAGAGCGGCTGGCGCAGTAATTACCTGGGAGGTTGAAATTGGATAAACGAAAGCCGAATAAAAAAAGCTTCGAAATGAAATTAAGTTAGCATTTTAAAATAATTGCATGAAACATAAACAATCAAAATTAATTAGAACAAGAGCGGCCCGTACTCCAGAAAAAGAGCATTCCTCTCCGTTGTTTTTAACCAGTAGTTTTACTTTTGATAATGCCGAAGACATGCGTGCCGCTTTTGCCGATGAAAATGATGACAATATTTATAGTCGTTTTTCTAATCCAACGGTACAAGAATTTGTAGACCGTTTGTGTGTGTTAGAAAATGCAGAAGCAGGTTTTGCAACAGCATCTGGAATGAGCGCGGTGTTTGGTTCTTTTATGGCCTTGCTAAAAAAAGGCGATCATCTTTTATCTTGTAATTCAATATTTGGAAGTACCCATACGGTGGTATCAAAATATTTACCAAAATACGGTATTGATTATAGTTATGTGGGCGCTAGTGCTACAGCCGCTGAATGGGAAGCAGCCATTACGCCTCAAACTAAAATGATTTATTTAGAAACGCCTACCAATCCTGGTGTAGATGTGGTGGACATTGCCATGCTAAGTAACATTGCGAAAAAACATAAAATAATATTAAACGTCGACAATTGTTTTGCTACCCCTATTGGACAAACCCCAATGGATTTAGGCGCCGACTTAGTAGTTCATTCTGCCACCAAGTGGATAGATGGACAAGGGCGTGTTTTAGGGGGTGCAATTGTAGGCCGCAAAGATTTAATTCATGAAATTTATTTATTCTGTAGAAGTACCGGACCTTCTTTATCCCCCTTCAACGCTTGGATATTAAGTAAAAGCTTAGAAACTTTAGAAGTAAGAATGGAAAGACATTGTAGCAATGCTTTGTACCTTGCAGAAAAATTAGAAGGTCATCAAAAAATTAATTTTGTAAAATATCCTTTCTTGCCTTCTCACCCACATTATGCCATTGCAAAAAAACAAATGAATAACGGTGGAGGCATTGTTTGTTTTGAATTAAAAGAAGGTATTAAAGCAGGTCAACAATTTTTAAACAGTTTAAAAATGTTATCCTTAACTGCCAATTTAGGAGATGCCAAAAGTATTGCATCCCATCCAGCTAGTACTACCCATGCAAAATTATCAGAAGCTGAACGTAGTGCCGTTAGTATTACACCAGGCTTAATTCGCATTTCAGTAGGGCTAGAACATAGAGAGGATATCTTAGCCGATATACTACAAGCTTTAGACGCCTAATTGTATCATTTATAGCCTATTAAAATGCCCCTTCTTAGGGGCATTTTACATTATTTTAAGTATATTGAAATCGAAAAAAAGATAGTATCATGAAAACTAAAATTGGTGTTTTATTGTCCTCCATGATGTTTTTACAATATTATGTTTGGGGTGCTTGGTATGTGACTATGGGCACTTATATGGGTGAGGCATTAAAATCAACCGGCGTAGATATAGGCGCTGCTTATAGCGCTGGTGCCATTGCTACCATCATTAGTCCATTTTTTGTAGGCATGATTGCAGATCGATTTTTTGCTGCTCAAAAAATAATGGGGGTTTTGCATTTGCTGGGCGCAGCTCTTTTATTGTATGCCACCCAAGTAACCAATTCCGGTTTTTATTGGGTGATACTGGTATATTCATTATTGTACATGCCTACCATAGCCTTAAGCAATAGTGTAGCTTTTGCTCAAATGTCTGATCCTGGAAAACAATTCCCCTGGATACGTGTTTTTGGAACCTTAGGATGGATTGCAGCAGGACTTATTATTAGTAAATTAGGCATAGAAAAAACAGCAGGCACTTTTCAGGTAGCTGCAGTAGTTTCTGTTATTTTAGGCTTGCTCAGTTTTGCCATGCCCAATACACCTCCTAAAGCAAAAAATGAAAAGGTAGCTGCTTCAAGTATTTTAGGAATGGATGCGATGGTACTATTTAAGACAAGATCATTTTTAATATTCTTTATTTCTGCCATTGCTATTTGTATTCCTTTATCTTTTTATTATGGATTTGCCAATCCTTTTTTAAATGAAATTGGTTTAGAAAATGCAGCAGGAAAAATGACCCTGGGACAAATGTCAGAAGCCTTATTTATTTTAGCCATTCCCTTTATGTTTAATAAGATAGGTGTTAAAAACATGCTTATCCTAGGCATTAGCGCTTGGTTGCTTCGTTATGTATTTTTTGCTTATGGGAATATGGATCATAGTTGGATGTTGTATGCAGGAATTATTTTGCATGGCATCTGTTATGATTTCTTTTTTGTAACGGGTTATATGTATACCGAGAAAAAAGCAGGGGAAAAAATTAAAAATGCCGCACAAGGATTATTCACCTTTGCTACTTATGGCTTAGGCATGTTTATTGGCACTTGGTACAGTGGTTTTGTGGTGGATCAAAATAAAACAGCCGCCAATACTTTATCAGGAGCTGCAACACATAATTGGACTTCCATTTGGCTAACCCCCGCAGCCATTGCAGGCGCAGTACTTATTGCATTTATTTTATTCTTTAAGGAGAAAAAAGAAATAGCCACAGTTGCATAAAATTATATTAATCGAAAAAGTCAAAAAGAATATTTAAACAATTAATTATAAAAATCTAAAAATTATTAAAGATGCGTATCGCAATGTTAGGAGCAGGATTTATTGGTCGTTTTTATGCCGATGCACTGCAAGGCTATAGAAGTAAAGATAAAATAGTAAGTATATATGCTCGACGTGAAGAGTCTGCCACCAAGTTTGCTGCAGATTATAACTGTGCGCATTGGACCACCGTCATGGAAGAAGCCATTGCGCATCCTGATGTAGATGTAGTATGTATAGCCCTCCCCAACGATATTCACGAAATGGCGGTGATGTTATGTTGCAAACACAAAAAAGCAGTCATGACTACCAAACCTTTAGGACGCAATGGAGAGGAAGCTAAAAGAATGTTGATTGCGGTAGAAGAAGCTGGAATTTTCAATGGTTATTTAGAGGACTTAGTATACACGCCTAAATTTATTAAAGCACATCAAAGTGTAAAAGAAGGTGCGGTTGGAAGAATTTTATGGGCAAAATCGCGTGAAACACATCCTGGCCCACACAGTGAATGGTTTTGGAATATAGAACAAGCAGGCGGTGGATGTATTTTAGATTTAGGATGTCATTGTGTAGAAATTTCAAGATCTTATATTGGCAAAGACATCAAGCCTATTGAAGTGATGTGTTGGGCCGATACCCAAGTAAAACCTATTGACGCCGAAGACCATGCCATTGGACTAGTGAAATATGAGAATGGCGCTATTGGACAATTTGAAGTAAGCTGGACCTTTAGAGGAGGACTAGATTTAAGAGATGAAGTAATGGGCACTGAAGGTACTATTTGGATTAATAGTTTTTTAAGAACAGGTTTTGAAATGTTTACCACCGGCAAAGGCGGTGATTATATTTCTGAAAAGTCTGAAAGTAATAGTGGTTGGTTATTTCCTGTGGGAGATGAATTAAATGAATTAGGCTACAACCACATGTTTATGGATATGTTTAATTCTATGGAAAAAGGCGAAGCCCCTAAAGAAACATTTTACGATGGGTACATTGTGAATTGTATTTTAGACGCCGCTTATCGTTCTGCAAAAACAAAATTATGGGAGCCTGTTAAATTAGATATATGGAGAGGGAAGACAGGCTTGACTAAGGAAAGTCATTTGGTAGAGTACGACAAGGATCATTATTTGATTAAAGAAGAAATGACCCATTATGGTGCAAAAAAATTAATTCTAAAAAATAAAGCTACCGGAAAAATTACGGAACAGGAAATTAAATGAATTACCTTTTAGCATGCAATTGAATTCAACTTTTAAAGACCTCCCACTCCAATTCAATTACTTAGGTGATCACGCCATCGTCATTTCTATTAATACCCCCATTTCCTCCGAATCTATCCAAATTGTAAAAAAGGTAGTGACTCTTTGTGCCTTCATAAAAAAAACACACCAATGGATCAAGGAAATCATACCTGCTTATCAAACCATTACTTTGGTCTATGATATTCATTCATTTTACCAATTAGAACAAACAGACCCATTGATTTTTATAAAAAATTCTTTCCAATCCATGATGAAAGAAAATTTTCTTGAAACGGAAGCTGGAGAAAACAAAGTCATCAAAATACCAGTTTGTTATGACGAAATCTTTGGAATTGATTTAGCATCAATGGCTACCTTAAAAAATATAACCAAGGAAGAAATTATTGAAAGTCATACCCATGAAATTTACAATGTGTTTTGTTTAGGCTTCATGCCTGGATTCGCTTATATGGGAAATGTAAACGAAAAAATTCAAGTGGCAAGACACTTAGCGCCAAGACCAAAAGTGTTTGCTGGAAGTGTTGGTATTGCAGGTGTACAAACTGGCATTTATCCAACTAACTCACCAGGAGGATGGCAAATAATTGGCAGAACCCCCCTTAAAATATTTGACCCGCATCCCGAAACACTAGCCCTATTCAAGGCAGGAGACCAGGTTCAGTTTTACTCCATCAACAGAGCCACTTATGATCAAATGATCCAGTCTTAATGTAAAAAAACGCTACTACATGGTTTTAATTAATATTTGTGAATTCGCACAGGATAATTTATTTTCAATGCACACTAAAGACCATTAAACCCAATGGAAACCATTGCGCTGTATCCCTTTTCAACTTGGATTATTATTATGCTTGCTTCTTTCTTTATTGGGCTAGGAAAAGCAGGACTTAAGGGTATTGATATGCTTAGCGTAACATTAATGGCTTTTGTTTTTGGAAGCAAAGCTTCCACTGGAATCGTTTTGCCTTTGTTATGTTTATCTGATATTGCTGCAGTAAGTTATTATAATCGTCATGCAAAATGGAATCATTTTTGGAAAATAACTCCTTGGATGATCATTGGTATTTTAATAGGCATTTATGTAGGAAAAGATATGAACGAAGTCCTTTTTAGAAAAATTATGGCCGTTATCATTTTAATTACCATCATTATTATTGTGCTGATGGAATTAAGAAAATCAAAATCAGTACCTACTAATCCCTTATTTGTTGCAAGTACTGGCTTGGCCGCTGGCATAACCACCATGTTGGGAAATTTAGCAGGCGCTTTTTCTAACTTATATTTCTTAGCCATGCGACTAGAAAAAAATGATTTTATAGGAACCGCCGCTTGGATATTTCTTATTATGAATTTATTTAAACTGCCCTTTCAAATTTTTTTATGGGAAAATATTTCTATCGAAAGCATTAAAATAGATGTCCTATTATTACCCACCTTAGCCATAGGATTTTTATTAGGTCTTAAATTAGTAGATAAGGTAAAGGAAAAAGATTATCGTAGACTCATCATCATATTAACATTGATTGGCTCTTTACTGATGTTATTTAAAAAATAAAACATTGAATAAGGAATTAAACCAAGCCGCCCAATAACATGTCCTTAATAATAATAAAAAAAGGAATGGCAGATACCATTCAAGACAAAGGTCGAACTGGTTTTCAGCATTTAGGAATACAAGCCAATGGATTTATGGATTATTTATCTGCTCAATTGGCCAATGTGCTTGTGAACAATCCTATTAATTACCCTGTTTTTGAATTATGTTTTCCAGCCAGTAGTTTTAGTTTTACAAGCGATCATACCATTTGTATTACTGGTGCCAATTTTTCTCCCGTAATCAATGAAAAAAGTATTGAGTTAAATACACCCATTGAAGTAACTAAAAATGATGTGCTGCAATTTCTTAAACCCATCGAAGGTAGTTTTGCCTACTTAGCCATTCAAGGAAAAATAAATGCCCCCAATTGGTTAGCTAGTCAAAGTTTTAATGCTGCCACCTTACAAAAAGACAATGTCTTTGAAATTTTACCAATCCTTGAGTCTGAAATTTACACTCATTCAATTCCACCTGCTTTTATTCATTCTATTCACTCGAACATTTTTACACCGGCTCCTATTCGATTTATTCCAGGACCAGCTTGGAATGACTTAACTGAGGAAAGCTTGAGCCAACTATTAACTCAACCCTTCCACACTACATTGCAAACCAATAGAATGGGCTATTTATTAAAAGGCCCGGCACTCGGTTTAACTAAACCCAATCAATACTTATCCTCTGCGGTCACCAGAGGCACTTTACAACTGCTACCCAATGGTTCGATCATGATTTTAATGGCCGATCATCAAACCATTGGAGGTTATGCGAATTTGGGTCAAATTATTTTGGTAGATTTACCTAGGATTGCTCAATTAAAAAATGGCTCATCCCTACATTTTAGTTTAACCAATGTCAACACCGCACATCAATTATACCAACAAATTCAAAAAGGGTTTATCCATTGACCTGAATTGTGATATGGGGGAAGGTATGGGTAACGAAGAAGCACTCATGCCTTTTATTAGCAGTGCGAACATTTCCTGCGGTTTTCATGCAGGCAATACCGATACGATCAAAAAAACGATTGAGCTTGCTTTAAAACACCATGTTGCGATTGGCGCTCATCCAGGCTATGCCGACAAAATTAATTTTGGCAGAATATCACAAATGGTTTCCTTATTGGAATTGGCCGAACTCATTGCCGAGCAAATGTATGTTTTTGAAAGAATTGCTTTGCCCTTAGGAGCAAGCTTGCATCATGTTAAATTACACGGTGCTTTATACAATGATTGTGCAAAAGATGCCTCCCTAAGTAAAATTTTTATTCAAACCATTCAAGCCATTGATCCCGATTTAATTATTTATGGTTTAAGTGGAAGTCAAACCATTACCCAAGCAAAAATAATGGGACAACCTTTTGCCAATGAAGTTTTTGCAGATAGAACCTATCAGCAGGATGGTCATTTAACCCCTAGGTATTTAGATCATGCCATGATTGATAATGCCGAGGAGGCTTGCGAACAAGTACTTAAAATTATTTTTGATAAAAAAGTAAACACGGTACACGGTACACCTATTTCTCTTGATGCCAATACCATTTGTATTCATGGAGATGGCCCCAATGCCATAGAAATCGCTACTGCTTTACATGCATGTTTGAAAAAAAATGATATTGAAATCAAACATGTCTAAAACTACTAGCCCTTTAAAATCAATGACTGGCCTTAGTTTAGGGGCAG
The DNA here is from genome assembly GCA_945865545.1 of Sediminibacterium ginsengisoli. GTDB lineage: Bacteria > Bacteroidota > Bacteroidia > Chitinophagales > Chitinophagaceae > Sediminibacterium > Sediminibacterium ginsengisoli_F. Next base: position 10,555 of record CAMBEQ010000021.1, read on the forward strand.
CTTTTTTAATGGCCAATTCTTCCATTGGACCAGGCTTTTTAACACAAACCTCTTTTTATACCGAACAACTTATCACTAGTTTTGGTTTTGTAATTTTACTTTCCATTATTTTAGATTTTGGGGCACAAATAAATATTTGGCGTGCCATTACCTTAAGTGGCATGCGGGCGCAAGAAATTGCCAATGAATTATTTCCCGGATTAGGACATTTACTTTCTTTGCTAGTGGTACTAGGAGGTTTTGCTTTTAATATTGGCAATATAGCAGGTTGTGGCTTGGCCTTAAATATTTTAACAGGCATTTCATTTGCCAAAGGCGCATTATTAAGTGGCGTGGTTGCCATTGTTATTTTTTGGGTAGATGAAATAGGTAAAGTATTGGATCAACTCACTAAAATATTGGGTATTCTAAAAATAAGTTTAACCCTACTAATCGTTTATGCAGCACACCCTCCTATTTTAGAAGCTGTACACCACACTTTTATTCCAGAAAAAATTTCTTTATTGGCTATTGTTACCATCGTGGGTGGAACAGTGGGCGGCTATATCACTTTTTCTGGTGCGCACCGATTAATTGATGCAGGCATTTCAGGAAGCGAACACATTCAATTTGTGACCAAAAGTGCGAGTAGAGGTATTTTGATTTCTTCCTTAATGCGATTTATTTTATTTCTTGCAGCAGTGGGTGTGGTAAGCAAGGGCATACACTTAGATAAGAATAACCCAGCAGCTACCGTATTTGAATCGGCAGGAGGAAGATGGGGTTTATTTATTTTTGGTATTGTTTTATGGAGTGCGGCTATTTCATCAGTGATTGGGGCTTCCTATACTTCTTATAGTTTTATTAAAAATTTAAAAATTAAGCTATTACAAAACGAGCGTAAATCTATTACTGCTTTCATTGTAATCTCTACCGCAATTTTTATTTTCTTAGGCAAGCCTAAAGAATTATTATTGATGGCAGGGCTGGTGAATGGATTTATTTTACCCTTTGCCCTTTCTATTATGCTTATTGCAGGCAGGAAATTACCCATCTTAAAACAATACAAATACCCAATTTGGATTGAAGCCATGGGCTGGATGGTAGTAGCCATGATGGGCACCATGAGTGTGCTAGCTTTAACTGAACAATTTAAATAAGTAATAAGTACTAATTTCTTTCTGAAACATCTTGTTCTAACATCTCCAATTTATTTTCTTTAGGCTTAAAACCAAAATTATACCGTAAAGAAATTGCTACTCTTCGGGTATCACTTTCTCTATAGCCTATTGCATTTTGCGTTCCTTGCTTCAATTCAAAACGATTGTTATTAGTAAATAAAAAATCATTGTAGCTAGCTGTAATGATTAATTTTTTCTTTAAAAATTGCCTATTAATAGAAGCATTCAAAGTACCAAAATCAGAAAGTTCATAAAATTGTTGCTGCCCTTTAAATCTCCAAAAGCCATTAAGTGTAATGGTTGATAACCCATCCAACTTAAAGGATTGAAAAGTAAATACAGACCAAGTACCTCTGTTAAAAACAATGGGCTTACCTTCGTAAAAACCTGTATAGTTATTTCGATTGTATTGGGTGCCTAACACGGCGAAAAACTTTTTTCCTGGAGGAATCACCCCAATGATTCTAAAATAAGTTTCTTTGCTCTTCCCTAAATTATCATAAGTGCGGTAACTCACTTGTTTATTGGTAGGCGATTGATACACCACATTGGTAAAGATATCTGTTGTCTCATTCACCCCATAAGCAAATAAGGGTTTATCATTCACACTTATATTAGCTTCGTAATTGCTGGTGAATTGTGGCTTCAGATTCGGATTCCCTATTTCATATAAAAAAGGATCAATGTATTTGGCAAATGGATTAAGATAATCATAAGAGGGTCTGCTTATAGTTTTTCGATACACTAAAAATCCGCGTAGCTCGTAGTCCATGATCATCAATATTTTTCTACTTAAATACACATATGGAAAAGCATCAACCCGATTCAATGAAAAAGTAGTATCCTTAGGCACCAATTGATGGCCTTGCATGATGGTTTGCTCCACCCTCGAACCCACTTTTAAAACTACAGGCCCCCAAGTTTTTGAAGCTTGAACATACCCTGCATTAATTTGTTCGGTATAATTAAATCTACTTGTTCTAAAAAGATCTGGAGTCACAAGCCCTAAAACATTTTTAGTATAATTAGAATGATTCTTAAAATGCAAGATGGAGGTTTTTATACCCAATTCTAAGCTTAATCCAAAAGCTTTCTTCTTAATATCGGACTGAAAAGTAAAATTATTTCTATCGTTACCGTAGTTGCCATTGCCGCCAGTAGTGGTATTGCTCTTTACTAATACATTAGAATAATTTTGATCAGCATTATTGTTTGAAAAATTATAAGAAAAATCATTCACCCATTCCCCACCCACTGTATCTATTTTTAATTTTGCTCTAAAAGATTGATTGATGAAATTATTAGTACCCTTATTATCTACATAGGATTTTAAATTGCCGCTATTTTGGTTCGTTGAAATTTGATGTAAAAAGGATTCACTAAGGGTTATATTGTCAAACTTATTTTGACTCACTCTTCCATCGTAATTTAATTCCCAATTTTCTTTTATTGTTTTTCCAAATCCGTACCCCACACTTATCGACGTATTAGGCGATTCCACTCTTGCCTTTTGTTGCAAAACAGAATCTAGGGTAATGATTCTATCTGTATTGGTAATGGTATAGTTATTGTTATTACTATACTGCGTATTCACGTAAGAATTTAATTTATCATTGTTATTGTTTAAATTAAATCCTATAAATTGATTCCCAAAAACTCCTTGTGTAAAACCGGAATTTAATGACCCGTTTACACCTAATTTAACCCCTTTCATTAAAATAATATTGACAAGCCCGCCGCCGCCAGAGGCATCATATTTTGCAGAAGGGGTTCTTATCAATTCAATTTTTTGAATGGAATTAGGAGGCAAACTTTTTAATAAAATGGCAATATCAGAAGCGCTCATTCTTAAATCGCGCCCATTGATTTGCACCCCCGCAGGCGTCAATCCATTTAAATAAATATTCCCATCTTGGTCAATAAAAATGCCAGGTACTTTTTCAACTGTTTCGTAGGCATTGGTAGAACTTGCTGCTAAAGGCTCGGGATCTACTACCGACTTGTCATCTTCTTGACGAATCAATGGCTTGGAAGATTTTACTACCACTTCTTTCAATTGGTTTGGATCTTCTATAAGTTTTATAGCAATGACAGATTGTTCACTGATTAAATATTCTTTGCTAAACTTCTTATACCCTATTGCCGATACATTAAATGTATAGGTATTTTTTGCAGCCACATTCATTTTCGCAAGGCCAATACTATCAGAGATGGCATTAATTAATTTACTCGAATCTGCTTTGTTGGAGACGGTAATATTCGCAAAACCTACTGGATTGTTTTTCGCGTCCAACACTTTAATTAAAATGGAACGTTGTTGCGCTAATAAAATTATCGAGAAACTTGAAAATAATAAAATGAGCGAAAGCCTGAATATTGAAGGCATTGAAATATGATAATATGTGGAGAATAGCGGGTTCGAACCGCTGACCTCTTGCATGCCATGCAAGCGCTCTACCAACTGAGCTAATTCCCCTATTTCAATTTTTTTGAAATTAAATCTCTCCCTTGCCATCCAACCAAAGTTTTACCGCTTCGGTGGTAACAGACTTTGGTCTTTCTAATGGGAAACCTAAGGCTCTGTCCCAAGTTAAACTGGCTAGTACACCCAAGGCTCTACTTACTGCAAATAAAACGGTGTAAAACTCATATTCTACAATACCATAATGAACTAGTAAGGCGCCACTATGCGCATCCACATTAGGCCAAGGATTTTTTACTTTTCCTAAAGACTCTAAAATAGGTGGAACTGTTTCATAAATTTTCCAAACCGTATTCACTAATTTATCGTCGGCTAAATGTTTTTTTCCAAATTCCATTTGAGCGGTGAAACGAGGATCGGTTTTTCTTAATACCGCGTGGCCATATCCTGGAACTACTTTTCCTTCAGTTAAAGTTTTTTTAACATAGTCTGCAATTTGAGCGGTAGAGGGTTCATCGGTTCCAATGGCTTCTTGCATTTCAAAAATCCATTTGATTACTTCTTGATTGGCTAGTCCATGCAATGGACCTGCTAATCCATTCATACCCGCTGCATAACTTAAATAAGGATCACTTAAAGCAGATCCTACTATATGTGTAGTGTGTGCAGAAACGTTTCCACCTTCATGATCGGCGTGAATGGTCATATACAACCTCATTAATTCTTTAGTACTTTCATCTTCAAAGCCCATCATATAAGCAAGGTTACCTGCCCAATCCAACAAGCCATTTGGATGAATATGCTCGTTATTTTTATATTTTCTTCTGTAGATATAAGCAGCTATTCTTGGTAAACGCGCAATTAAATCCATGGAGTCGTCATAAGTATATTGCCAGTAATCTTTTTTATTCACACCCTTGGCATAGGCTTGTGCAAATTTAGATTCTGTTTGTAAAGCCATCACTGCAGCTACATACATCGTCATAGGATGTGCATTCAAAGGAAAGGCGTCTATCACATCAAATACATGAGAAGGCACATGACTTCTTCTTTGCCAATTACTAGTCACTTTTTTAACATCTCTCTCTGACGGTAATTCTCCAATCATCATCAAATAGAATAATCCTTCAGGTAAAGGCTCTTGACCCCCAACTACATTTGGTAATTTATCTTGTAGTTCTGGAATGGTAAAACCTCTAAAACGAATTCCTTCTTGTGCATCCAATAAACTTGTTTCTGTAACAAGTCCTGTGATACCACGCATACCTTGATAGGCTTGCGCTAAAGTAACTTCTCCAATTTTTTTATCGCCATGTTCTTTGATTAATTCTTTAATCTCTAAAATAGCTGCACTTGCTTTGACGCTAAACTTGTCTTTGATTTCTTCCATATTCGAAAAATTATATTGAAAACATTTTAAATTTCGGCACAAAGTTAACTCAAAAAAAGGTTTACTTGGCTGCTTTTTTGTATAAATAATAGACCACCCATATAAAAATCAAATTAGGAATCCAGGCGGCTATCAAGGGAGGCAAATTCCCCTTGGTGGAGAAGATGGTAGAGAACCTATCCGTAATGATAAATAGCGCTGCTATCATAAAGCCCAGAGCCAAGTGGGAGCCACTTCCCCCTCTTACTTTACGACCCGCTATGATACCTCCAATTAAGGTCAACAAAAGCACGGTTAAAGGGGTGGCATCTCGCCGATACCTTTCAATTTTAAGTTCATTTAATCCTTCAGAACCTCTCAAAGCCTCTAAGTTTATTTGCTTTATTAGTTCAGGCGTAGTTAATTTATCCTTGGTGTATTTGTCTTTTACTAAATCAACGGGCTTGAAAGCAAATTTTTTATATAAGGTGGGACTATAAGTGACCACTTCCCTATTGTCATCAATTTTTCGTTCAATCACATCTGATAATAACCAACTTTTTGTTGCCGTATCCCAAATAATATCACTGGCCCTGATATTGTAAATAATCTTGTCTTTATTCATTTGATAAGTAAAAAAACTACTCCCTCTGTTAAAAGAAGTATCATAAGCATATATGCCAGCATAGGTAAATGAATCAATCCTAAAATAAATATCACTTGACCCTCGCACCAGTGCATTGTAACTTGAACGGGAATCTACATAGGCTGCTTCAAAACTCCCTCTAATAGTATTGGCTTTGGGTATGAACCAGAAATTGGAGACCCATAACAATACGCCTAATAAAGCACCCCCCAACCAATACGGCCTTAACCATCTGTCATACGTAATTCCACTTGCAAGAATGGCAATAATTTCAGTTTGTCCTGCCATTTTAGAGGTAAAGAAAATAACAGCAATAAAAACAAATAATGGAAATAGCAACGCAATAATATGGGGGATAAAACCAATATAATAGCGGGTAAAAATTTCACCAGCCGAAAAACCAGACTTTACAAAATCATCTGTTTTTTCACTCACATCAATTACTACTGCAATAACAGCAAATAAAAAGATGGAGAAAAAAAATACAGTCAAAAACTTTTTTAATATGTACCAATCTAATTTTTTCAAATTATTTATTTCCTTTAAGGTTCCTTATAATCGTTTGCTAATTTGTGCTACCATTGTTTTTTTCCAACTAGTATAATCCCCGGCAAGGATATGTTCTCTTGCCTGAGCCACTAACCAAAGATAAAAAGATAGATTCTGAATACTGGCTAATTGCAATCCTAATATTTCATCAGCCACAAATAAATGACGCATATAAGCTTTTGTGTAGTATTGACTCATCTCATTAGGCAATCCTGGATCTAATGGTGTAAAATCGCTTGCCCATTGTTTGTTCTTTATATTAATCACCCCTTGTGTGGTAAAAACCATTCCGTTACGGCCATTGCGGGTAGGCATTACACAATCAAACATATCCACTCCTAAATCAATGGCTTCTAAAATATTCCAAGGCGTGCCTACGCCCATTAAATATCTAGGCTTTTGCTTAGGTAAATTTTCACAACACAATTGTGTAAAATCATACAATTCTTGCTCCGACTCCCCAACACTTAATCCACCAATGGCATTACCTACTGCATTTTTTGAGCTAATGTATTCACAGGATGCTTTTCTTAAATCGGTATAGGTTCCACCTTGTACAATAGGAAATAAGTTTTGAGTATGACCATATAAATCAGGGGTCTCTGCTAACCTATTAAAACATTTATCAAGCCAAAGATGTGTTAAATTCATACTCTTTTGCACATATTCATAGTCACTAGGATAAGGCGGGCATTCATCAAAAGCCATGATAATATCTGCACCAATACTTCTTTGAATATCCATTACTTTTTCAGGACTAAACAAATGCTTACTGCCATCTATATGAGACTGAAACAAAACGCCCTCTGGTTTAATTTTTCTATTCGATGCCAATGAAAAAACTTGGTAACCACCACTGTCTGTTAAAATGGGGCGATCCCAATTCATAAAACGGTGTAACCCACCAGCAGCCTCCATTACTTCGGTTCCAGGTCTTAAATATAAATGATAGGTATTGCCTAAAATAATTTGGGCATGGATGTCTTTTTTTAGTTGCTGCTGCGTTACCGCTTTCACAGAACCAATGGTACCCACAGGCATAAAAATAGGAGTCTGAATCACACCATGATCGGTGGTGATGGTGCCTGCCCTAGAAGCCCCCTGCTTACTCTCCAATTCCAAGTTAAATGCTAATGCCGCCATGGTGCAAAGGTAAGGTCAAATGGCCTATTTTTCCACATTCAATCTAGGACTGAAGTAGTTGAAGATGCATGCTATACTTTTGTAAGATGTTAACTAACCTACCGCTGTCTAACATCTTGATAGGCACTTTTATTGGCATAATACTAATTCAACTGTTTTATTACTTATATTTTTTCCTTCGTTTAGCCTTGTATAAAAAACCTACTAAATCGGTGCATGTCGAACACCCTATTTCGGTGGTCATTTGTGCCCGGGACGAAGCAGCTAATTTAGCCAATTATCTGCCAGGAGTATTGGTGCAGGATTACAATACCACACACGAAGTAGTTTTAGTAAATGACAATTCGGAAGATGAAACAAAATACTTATTAGAAGAATTTAAAAAATCATTCAAGAACTTAAATCCAATTTTACTTTCACAAGAAGCCAAAATGATTAATGGAAAAAAATTCCCATTATCTATTGGAATCAAGTCGGCCAAAAACGAAACTTTACTATTAACAGATGCAGATTGTGTTCCAGCAAGCGAACATTGGATGCAATTGATGCAAGATGGCTATGACGAGGGTACTGAAATTGTATTAGGCTATGGCGCTTATCGAAAAAAACCAGGCATCCTAAATAAATTAATTCGCTTTGAAACTTTTCAAACTGCCTTGCAATATTTTTCTTATGCATTGGCGGGCATGCCTTATATGGGTGTAGGAAGAAACTTATCCTATAAAAAAGAAGTATTTATTCGTAATAAAGGATTTTCTTCTATCAATCAATTACCTAGCGGAGATGACGACTTGTTTATCAACCAAGTGGCTAATAAAAATAATACTTCAATTGTGATTGATCATGATGCCCATACCATCAGTGAACCTAAAACCAATTTGCACGATTGGATGAATCAAAAGTACCGTCATTATACTACCAGCAAATACTATAAAAAAGGGCATGCCACTTTACTAGGCTTATTTGCAATAAGTCAATTCTTAGTATATCCCGTTTTAATTACAGCATTATTTTTGACCCAAGAATATATTTTACTTACCAGTCTTTGGGCCATTCGTCTATTGGTGCAAGGAACTATCTTAAGGAGTACCATGAAAAAATTAAACGAATTAGACCTATGGCCTTGGTTTATTTTATTTGATATATGGTCTGTCTTCTATTATTTATTTACCTTGCCTAGTGTATGGAAAGCCCCACAGAAAAATTGGAATTAATAACCAAGTACTTTGCCGATTTCACACCCAAGCAATTGGAACAAATAGCAGGACTCGAGCCCGCTTATAAAGAGTGGAATAGTCAAATTAATGTGATCTCTAGAAAAGACATCGATCATATCTACTTACATCATATTTTACATTCATTAAGTATTGCCGCTATTGTAGAATGGGAAAAAGGAACCCAGGTAATAGATATTGGATGTGGTGGAGGTTTCCCCTGTGTCCCCTTGGCCATCTTTTTTCCAGAGGTACAATTTTTAGCCGTGGATAGTATTGCTAAAAAATTAAAAGTAGTGGATGCGGTTTGCGAGATGGTAGGTATTACCAATATTAAAACACAACATACCCGTGTGGAAGAAATAAAAAATAAAAAATTCGATTTCGCCATAAGCAGAGCCGTAGCACCACTAAGAGATTTATGGAAATGGGCCGGTCCTATCTTGAACAAAAAGCCCAATCAAACTAATTCTTTAATTTGTTTGAAAGGCGGCGACTTGCACCAAGAAATTTTTGAAAGCGGTGTGCGTCCAAAGATGATGTCTATTTATGACATTTTCCCCGAGGCTTATTTTGAAGAGAAATTTATTATACAAGTGAAGAAGCCTTAATATATTCTAATTAGGTATCTCTAATTTATTATTGTTTCTATTAATATCTGGCAATCTAAAGCTTGGATCAATCTCGATGGTTTTTAAAGCCGTAATGGGTTTTGTCGTTTCAAAAGTATAAGTAGGTTGCACCCATTTCCACTCGGGATGTACAATTCTATTTTGTATGTTTTCAGGAAGCTTCGGCGCCAACATTAAATCCAATGGAATATAATGCATTTCGGTACTACCATCTTTATAGGTAATAAGTACTTCAATAGGTGCGGGCATTTTACCATTACGTTGAAGGCTAATGATGGCAGTATTGTTTTGAGCTTGAATATCATTTAAACCATAATCAATGGTTTTAGTTGAATTTACCCAATACTCTTTTAGCCATTGTAGTTGAATACCACTTGTTTTTTCTGCCACACGGAAAAAATCGTTGGCATTGGGATGTTTAAATTTCCAAATATTATAATATTTAATCAAAGTAGCATCACGCAATGAATCTCCAATGATATAGCCCAAGAAACCTAATAAAGTGGCTCCTTTACTATAGGCCGCACTACTATAAGCAAAATTGGTATTGTAATGATCGGAGTGCGTAGACATAGGTTCCTCTATATTACTTTTTGCCAAAGCTAAATACCCTCCATAATTACCATATTGAATATAGGGCAAATAGGTTTTTGCTTTTTCGTTATTAGCAAGTATCTGTTTTTTTGCAGCCTCACTTAAAAAAGGCGATTGAGTAGCTATATTTTGTTCATACCAAAATGTAATATCATCTTCAGCAAAACTTGCAAATCCTTCATCTAACCAAGGATATAAACTTTCGTTGGAACCTAAAACATGTTGGTACCAATTGTGCATCCACTCGTGAAACACTGTGCCTATACCTGGCCCTTTTAATAAAGTAGCCATCGCATATTCCATACCCCCATCCCCTCCTTGAATAAAGGAGTATTGCGGATAAGGATAAGCACCAAATTTTTTCTCTATATAAGGCAACCCTTTTTCGGCTGCCCACAATACATTGGCCCATGCACTATCTTCAACAGCAGTTTTTTCTTTATAATAAACATGTAAGGTCAATCCCTTACGTACTTCTTTTGATAAATGTTTAAAATGATCATCGGCAGCCCATACAAAATCGTGAATATTATTCCCTTTAAAATTCCAAGCTTTCCAACCTGCTGCATTAGCAAGCGCCGCTGGATTTTGCAAAACACCAGTGGCCGCTACTGTATAATTTTTATCTAATTGTATGGTTACATCGTAATTACCCCATACACCATAAAATTCACGTGCTATATATGGGTTGGTATTCCAACCCTGGTAATCGTACTCCACCATTTTAGGATACCATTGGCTCATGGAAAAACGAACCCCTTCAGTATTCTCTCTTCCTGAACGTCTTATTTGAACAGGCACTTGCGCTTCAAATTGCAATGATAATTTTGCCGATGTTTTTGGCGCAATAGGATTGGTTAATTGTACTTCTAATATGGTTTCATGCTCAACTAACTTTTGCGCTTTGCCATTGATTAAAATTTGACTTACTCTTTGGTAGCCAATTTCATTGGGTGTTAAATTTTGAATTCGATCTTTTACCCTTCTATCCCAATCCTGCACATTGTCTACCCCTAATAAAGTGGAAGCAGAAGTAATTGGCGCTCCTCTACGAACAGTTAAATAATTTTTCCCTAATTCTCTACTTCTAATGTCCATTGCAGAATTAGGTGCAAAAGCATTCCAATACATATGAAAATAAACTTTGCGTAAAGTATCTGATGAGTTGTTGGTATAAACTAAATCTTCTGAACCTTTAATAATATTAGCATTAACATCTAATGCTGCAATTATTTTATAATCTATTCGTTGTTGCCAACGATCGGCTTGGGCATGTACCAAATTGGCGATACTAAAAATGGCGAAAAGAGATGAAAATAACTTCTTTTTCATAGGACTGAATTTAGAAGCTAAATTAATTCATTAGCCTCGAAATTGCTAATTAAAATGCGGTTGGCTGAAGGGTTATTCCTTCCCGCCCACCACAATAACAATTTCCCCTTTTACTTGCTTAGATGAAAAATGGGTAATTAAATTGGCTAATGAATCCGCAATATTTTCTTCATAAATTTTTGTAAGCTCCCTACTTACCGAAGCTTGTCTATCTGCACCAAAATGCAATGCAAATAATTCCAATGTTTTTACTAAGCGCATGGGGCTTTCATAAAATATCATAGTACGCTGTTCATTGGCTAAAGATTCCATTAAAGTTTTTCTACCTTTTTTTAAGGGAATAAAACCTTCAAAAATAAATCGCGTGGCTGGCAAGCCACTATTGACCAAAGCTGGTACAAAAGCGGTGGCTCCCGGTAAACTACTTACTGCTACACCTGCTGCTTTACAAGCGCGCACCAATAAAAATGCGGGGTCGGATATACCAGGTGTTCCTGCGTCAGTTATTAAAGCAACATTTTTGCCTGCTTGCAATTGTTGCACCAAATGATCTACTACCTTATGCTCGTTGTGTTGATGATAAGGAGTTAATGGCTTATTGATATGATAATGCTGAAGTAATTTAGAGGAGGTACGCGTATCCTCGCACAAAATAAAATCCACAGATTGTAATACTTCGATGGACCTAAAGGTAAAATCTTTTAAATTTCCAATGGGCGTAGGAACTATATATAGCATGGAAATAATTAAAGCTTAAAAATATAAATGCCTATTGTACAAACTCAATCTCAAAATATTCCATCACCGCATTAGCCAATAATTTTTTAGAAGCGGTCTCAGCCACTTCTTTAGCTGCTGCTTCATTGGCTGCTTCAATTTTTAAGGTAATATGTTTGCCAACACGAACATCTTGTACCCCTGTTAAACCTAAATTGTGCAAACCGCCTAAAACTGCTTTTCCTTGAGGATCTAATAAATCATTTAAGGGCATTACCTTAATTTGTACTTGAAATGTCATACTATTTTAATTGTGTGATGGTATTTTTATAAAACAAAGATACTAAGCAATAGCCAATAAAGCCAAATGGAATGGCCAACCATTTAAAAAATAGGGCAGATAAGATAATATCCGCTACCAGAATGATTAACGGTACCATTAATTTTTTATTTTTTCCCAAACTTTTTAATGCCAACATAGGCGTATTCATGACCATTAAATAAGCAACGAACACTATATAGGCGTACCAGAAAACTGGGCTTAGCATTAATTTTGAAACAATAGTTATTTGAGATTGCCAATAGATAAGCGGAAAAGCAGCCGTTAGAATACCAATCATTGGAATAGGTACCCCTTTGAAATAATTAGCCTGCTCTGTATCAATATTAAATTTAGCCAATCGATACGCTCCGGCCATGGCTATGATAAATGCCGGTGCCATTAATAAAGAACTATTATTTAACGCATTGGCATCGGATGCCAAGGACAATCTTAAAAATTGAAAAACGATAAAAGAAGGTGCCACCCCAAAACTGACTACATCGGCTAAGGAATCTAATTGCTTTCCTAATTCAGAGTCTACTTTTAACCATCTCGCAACAAAACCATCAAAAAAATCCACTACCCCAGCTAAGGCAATAAATAAACTGGCAAAATAAATTGGTTCAGGAATTTCAATGAGCATGGCCCCCGACTCATCCATCGTAGCCATCGTACCCGATTGGAAAGTAGCTATGATAGCACAGCAACCAAAAAAAAGGTTCATTAAAGTAAATAAATTAGGAATGTGTTTTTTCATACTAGTTTTATTGACCACTACTTTTTACGTGATTTCATTAATGCTTCTATTTCATCTGCTTTTATAGGCATGGTTTTCATTAAATCCTGATTCCCTGTTCTAGTAATCCAAAAATTATTTTCGATACGAACACCCATTTTTTCTTCCTTAATATAAATACCCGGCTCAATGGTAAAAACCATACCTGCTGTAATTGGCGCTGTTCTAGTGCCTAAATCATGTACATCCAATCCTAAATGATGTGAAATTCCATGGTATAAATATCTTCTATAGGCTCTATTATCAACATCTTCATTTTTAACATCGGATTTACTTAGCAAACCAATTTTTAAAAATTGCTTGGTAGCTTCCTCGCCTACTTTGTCTGTATAATTTACAACGGTAATACCTGGTATTAAAATAGACTTGGCATAATCATGCAAATGCAAACAGGCATTATATACTTCTTTTTGTCTTTTGGTAAACTTACCATTCACCGGAACGGTTCTGGTTAAGTCGGCACAATAACCGCCATACTCTGCGCCAAAATCCATCAATACCAATTCGCCATCCTTACAAACATTATTATTGTTATTGTAATGTAAGGTTCTTGCATTGTCTCCACTTGCAATAATGCTATGGTAAGCCACTCCAGTAGCACGTTCTGATAAAAAAGAATGATAAATTTCTGCTTCTATCTCATATTCATGTACCCCAGGTTGTATAAATTGTAATAACCTTCTAAATGCCACTTCTGTAATATCAATAGCCTTTTGTATTACCGCCACTTCTTCTTTTGTTTTTATGGAACGCAACTCTTTCATCAATTTAGCTGCACGTAAATAAGTATGCAATGGGTATCTCGATTTCATCTCATCAATAAAACGATACTCATGGGTTCTTAATAAATTATTTTTCCGATCATTTTCATTGGAATCTAAATAAATAGCATCTGCTAAATGAATCCATTGTTGTAAAGGAGCATCTGCTACATCCAACCAAACAATAGTTTTCATTCCAGATATAGCAGTAGCTTCATTGCTTCTTAATCTCTTGCCATCCCAAATTTCTTTTAATTCCTGAGGTCTCACCAATACCAACACTTCTCTAAATTTAGGATCTGGATTGTCGGGAAATAAAATAATCATACTGCCTTCCTGCTCTATCCCCGTTAACCAAAATAGTTCTGTGTTTTGTTTAAAGCCATGTAAGGCATCTCCATTTAATGGATACTCATCGTTACTTACAATAATAGCAATGCTATTTTTTTGCATTTTAGCTACAAAACGCTTTCTGTTTTGTATAAAAATTTGTGGGTCAAGTGATTTATATTTCATAGGTAAACTATTGATATTTAAGTAATGGCAAGTTAATTAAAAAAGGCCTCCTTTATGCGATCTTACCCCAACCAATTTTTGCTTTTTGTGCTATCAAATAAGCCCTTAAAGGTGCATTTTCTGTTGATTTTAAATCTGGGTCCTTCTCGCAAAGCAGGAACGCTGCTTCTTTAGCCGCTTCTAAAGCTAGTTTATCGTTGATGATATTGGCTAATTTAAAATTAAGTGCCCCACTTTGTCTTGTGCCATCAATATCCCCTGGCCCCCTTAGCTCTAAATCTTTTTCGGCAATCACAAATCCATCATTGGTAGTACACATTATCTTTAATCGCTCCTTGGCTTCCCTGCCTATCTTCACACTACTTAATAATACGCAATAACTTTGTTCACTGCCTCTTCCTACACGGCCTCTTAATTGATGCAATTGTGATAATCCAAATTTTTCAGAACTTTCTATCACCATCACACTTGCATTGGGCACATTGACGCCCACTTCAATCACCGTAGTACCCACTAAAATTTGAGTGTCCCCCGTTTTAAAACGGTGCATATTGGTTTCTTTTTCTTTGCTATTTTGTCTTCCATGGACCATACTTATTTTATAAGTAGGTTCTGCGAAATAACTTTTTACTTGCTCATAGCCTTGCATTAAATCTTCATAACTTAATTTTTCGCTTTCTTCAATCAATGGATACACATAATAAGCTTGCCTGCCTTTGGTAATTTCTGTTTTTACGAAATCCATTACACTGGCTCGGGATGTTTCGTACCTGTGAACCGTTTTAATGGGTTGTCTACCTGGTGGTAATTCATCCATGACACTATAATCCAAGTCGCCAAAGGCAGTCATGGCCAATGTTCTTGGAATCGGCGTTGCAGTCATGACCAACACATGTGGAGGAATACTTGATTTTTTCCAAAGCCGCGCTCGCTGCGCTACACCAAATCGATGTTGTTCATCTATTACTGCCAATCCTAAATTTTTAAATTGTACAATGTCTTCAATAATGGCATGCGTGCCTACTACAAAATGAATGGTATCCTCTAACAATCCTTTTAAAATTCTTCTTCGCTCACCTATTTTAGTACTCCCTGTTAACAAAGCAATTTCAATAGGCATTTCTTTTAGCAAGGCTGTTAAACTTTCATAATGCTGTCCTGCTAAAATTTCGGTAGGCGCCATTAAACAACTTTGATAACCATTGTCTGCAGCCATAAGCATGGCCATTAATGCCACCATGGTTTTACCACTTCCCACATCCCCTTGTAACAATCGATTCATTTGATAGCCCTTGCCAACATCTTGTCTAATTTCTTTAAACACCCTTTTTTGAGCACCTGTTAATTCAAAGGGCAAATATTTATTGTAAAAAGTATTAAAATAGTCCCCTACTTTTTCAAACAAATGCCCCTTACTATTTTTATGGCGATCAATTTTAATTAAATTAAGTCTTACTTGTGCCACAAATAATTCTTCAAAAATTAATCGGTCTAATGCTTTTTTATAATGGGCTTGTGAGGTAGGAAAATGTATTTGCCTATAAGCCTCCCATCTGCCCATTCTGTTTTCCAATAAATGCGCAGGTAAATTTTCTGGTAAATCTTTTTGACTAATTTGTTGAAATAAAGTTTGTGTCAATTTTCCAATTTGTTTTGCATTAAGCCCACGTGCTTTTAATTTTTCGGTAGAAGAATAAACTGGTTCTAATAAGGATTTTTGCGCCATGGCCTGAGCCACATAGGGTTCAATTTCAGGATGCACAATTTGCGCTTTTCCATTAAAAAAACTAACTCTTCCAAATACCAAATAAGCTTGACCCTCCACTATATTTTTCTGCACCCAGGTAATTCCCTGAAACCAAGTCAATTCGATACTGCCCGTTTCATCCTTCAATTGGGTAACCATTCTTTTAGCACGTTTCACTCCAATAATATCAATGCCCTGCAATATCCCTTTTACCTGTATAAAATCCTGGTCGGGCGTAATGGAAGCGATGGGCGATACCTTGGTTTTATCTATATGTCGGTGTGGGAAATGATGTAAAAGATCGCTAAAAGTGAATAAACTAAGCTCTTTTTTTAGCATATCGGCCCTTAAAGGACCCACTCCCTTTAGGTATTCAATTGGGCTAGATAATAAAGAAGCGGTTGACAATCTGTTTTTTTTAAATTCTCTACAAATATCCCAAAAAGATGGCAAAAAATGGGTTCCTGATTCATTATCTTCGCAGTTCTATGGAAAAGGAAATTGTATTAAGCGGAATTAGGCCTACAGGCTTCTTGCACCTAGGTAATTATTTTGGTGCCATGCGTAATTATGTTCGCATGCAAGATGAATACAATTGTTATTTTTTTGTAGCCAACTGGCATAGTTTGACTACCCACCCTGATACTAAAACTTTACAAGAAAGTGTTCTTAGAGTCGTAGCAGAAAATATCGCCTGCGGCTTAGACCCAGAAAAAGTGTCCTTATATGTACAAAGCGATGTTCCCGAAATTGCAGAACTGTATTTGTATTTAAATATGTTGGCCTATAAAGGAGAACTAGAAAAAACCACTTCGTTTAAAGACAAAGTACGCTTACAACCAGAAAATGTAAACGCAGGTTTGCTTACTTACCCTGTTTTACAAGCGGCTGATATCTTAATACACCGTGCGGTAAAAGTGCCTGTGGGTAAAGATCAAGAGCAAAATTTAGAAATGGCACGCAATTTTGCAGAAAGGTTTAATTATAGATACGGCGAAACCTTCCCCCTACCTTATGCCTTTAACTATAATAGTGAACTAGTAAAAATATTAGGCTTGGATGGTAATGGCAAGATGAGTAAAAGCGAAAATCAAAACACGACTTTATTTTTAGCAGATGAAGATGATGCCATACGGAATAAAATTAAAAAAGCAAAAACCGATCAAGGACCAATTTCAACTAATTCAGTTAAACCAGATTATATAGAAAATTTATTTACTTTAATGAAATTGGTAAGCAGTGCAGATACCCTTAAAAAATTTGAAGACGACTTTAACAATAGTAGCGATGGCAACTGCATTATTAGATATGGAGATATGAAAAAGCAATTGGCCGAGGATATGGTGAGTTTTATTCAACCTATTCGTAATCAAGCGCTTGATTTACAAAACAACAAAGAACTACTTATAAAGATCATTCGCCAAGGAGCCGACAAAGCAAGGGCAAGCGCTTCTAACACTTTATCAATTGTAAGGAAAGCAGTTGGAATGGACTATTAAAGAAGGGTAATTAATTAATTATTAACAAAGATAAATAGTACTAAACTATTTTGTATTTTCACGACCATGGCAAAAGCTAAAAAACCTAAACACGTTGCAATTGCAGGAAACATTGGAGCGGGCAAAACTACCTTAACCGAAATGCTGAGTAAGCATTACCGTTGGATTCCACAATTTGAGGACGTCGATCACAATCCTTATTTAATGGACTTTTATGACGACATGACTCGCTGGAGTTTTAACTTGCAAGTTTATTTTTTACATGGCCGCTTGAACCAAATTTTAGAAATACAAAGAGGTACCGAAACCATTATTCAAGACAGAACTATTTACGAAGATGCCCATATTTTTGCACCCAATTTGCACGAAATGGGCTTGATGAGCAAAAGAGATTTTGATAATTATTTTGGTTTTTTTAGTACGATTAAAACAATGATTCAACCTCCAGACTTATTGATTTATTTGAAAGCCTCCGTCCCAACCCTGGTTTCTCAAATTCAAAAAAGAGGCAGAGAATACGAAGAAAATATTCGTTTAGATTATTTAAAAAAATTAAACGAATACTATAATAAGTGGATTGAAGGTTACAAAGAAGGCCCCTTATTAATTATCGATTGTGATAAAAATAAATTCGGAGAATCTGAAGAGGATTTAGGTGAAATCATCAGCAAAGTGGATGGTATGCTGTATGGCCTTTTTTAAAAAATAGTTTTAAATTTATTTTTCGGGAATGAATAAGATTACGCCTTCCATATTAGAGGAAATAAAATCTATTGTAGGGAGTGATTACTTTTTTACAGACCAAGAAAATTTTACCAAATACGGCAGCGACGAAACTGAAAAACTACATTATGCTCCTCAGGTAGTGGTGAAGCCTAGAAAGGCCGAAGAAATTGCACTCTTACTTAAAATTTGCAACCAACATTTAATACCCGTTACCCCACGAGGGGCAGGGACTGGATTAACAGGTGGCGCCCTTCCCCATTTGGGCGGATTGGTTATTTCCATGGAACGATTTAATTCCATTCTAGAAATAGATGAAAGAAATTTACAAGTCACTACCGAGCCAGGCGTTATTACAGAAGTTTTGCAAGATGCTTTAAAAGAAAAAGGATTATTCTACCCTCCCGATCCTGCAAGTAAGGGGAGTTGTTTTATTGGTGGCAATATTTCCGAAAACTCTGGCGGTCCTAAAGCAGTTAAGTATGGTGTAGTGAAAGATTATGTATTAAACTTAGAAGTGGTTTTACCAAATGGTGAAATTATATGGACAGGTTCCAATGTTTTAAAAAACGCAACTGGTTATAATATTACTCAATTGATTGTTGGCAGCGAAGGCACATTAGGTATCGTTACTAAAATTGTTTTAAGACTTATCCCTCATCCAAAGTTTGATTTGTTGATGTTAGCGCCCTTTAATAGTTTAGAAAAAGCAAGTGAAGCAGTGAGTGCTATTTTTAGAGCTGGTATCACCCCCAGTGCCATGGAATTAATGGAAATTGATTCTATCATCCTTGCTTCTAAGATGTGCGAAAGTAGCGCTATACCCATTACCGATAACTTAGCAGCACATTTAATTATTGAAGTGGATGGCAATAACTTAGAGGTGTTAATGAAAGAGATGGAAGCGATTGCTGATGTATTAGCAAATTACGAAGTGGGTGAATTGTACTTTGCCGAGGACGCTCAACAAAAAAATGAACTTTGGAAAGTACGTAGAAAAGCCAATGAAGCCGCAGTGGCTGCTGGCTATACCATTGAGGAAGATACGGTGGTTCCTAGAGCTGAATTGCCACGTTTAATTAATGGGGTAAAAGCCATGGCTAATAAAAACGGATTTAAAGTAGTGATTGTAGGCCATGCTGGTGATGGCAATTTACACATTCGAATCAATCACCCCATTTACAAAACAAGTCATGAGAACAAAGAAATTCAAACTATTCTTTTTGAAATATTTGAATTGGTAAAAGAATTAGGAGGCACCATTAGTGGCGAACACGGTATTGGCCTCATTCAAAAACCCTATATGTCCATCATGTTTGATGAAGTGACCTTAGAACTCATGAGAGGAATCAAAAAAACATTTGACCCTAATAATATTTTAAACGCCGGAAAAATTTTTGATTTAAAATAAAATTTAATAAATTAAAATTCATTTATGCCTTTCAAATATGCTATTAGCTTCTTATTTTTACTTTTTAGTTTTTCTGTATTGGCACAAACCACCATTGAAACCAACCGTATTGATGCACCTAACCCCCTGTTTTTTGGAGGCGGAGTTGTATTTGGAGGAGGCTCTGGATCTTTTCAACTGGGCTTAAATCCTGAATTAGTTAAACCAGTTAATCAATACTTAGACCTTGGGGCAGCAATAAATTTATATTATGCGTCTTACAGAACCATGAACGAGACAGGAGGCATCAATACTAGATCTAACAATACACAATTTGGACTAGGTGGTTTTATAAGAGTATGGCCCATTGAACAATTCTTTATCCAAATACAACCAGAATACAATTGGACTTTTACCAAGGCTAAAAGTTTCACTAGTGGCAATGCTGGCAGCTCCAATGTAAGTGCTCCAAGTGTTTTAACAGGTATAGGGTATGGAAAAAGAAATGAAAATGGATTCTCCTACTTCTCTGTAATGTTTGATTTAGTAAATTCATTGCAGTCGCCCTATCGAATGGGGCAACTCACCGCACAACCTATTATTAGGGCAGGTGCAGGATTCCCTATTTTCAGCGCTAAGAAAAAACAGCCTTAATTTCTTCTAGTGTTGAACAAATAATTAATCGATATCTGCTGCGTTCGTATAAAAAATCCTCTTCCTCTATTTTGTTAATCATCGCGAGCAAAGGGTCATAAAACCCATCATGATTGTATAGAATTATTTTTTTTTCGTGGATGGTTAAATTATTCCATACCAACATCTCGAATAGTTCATCCAATGTCCCAAAGCCACCAGGAAGCACAATTGCAGCATCTCCTTTTTCATAAAGTAATTTTTTTCGATCATGCATATTCTCTGTGATGATCAATTCAGTTAATCCTTTATGCTCTGCTTCCCATTCCAATAAAATCTTCGGGATTATACCCAACACCCTACCTCCATTGTCTAAACAAGCATTGGCTACTGCCCCCATCAAGCCCTTATTTCCTCCACCATATACCAATTCTATGTTACTTTGGGCCATCCACTTACCTAAAGCGATTGTCTCCGAATAAAAAGCAGGATTTTTACCCGATTTTGATCCGCAAAAAACGGTCAGGGACTTGATTTTCATAAAAAAGGTTTTAATACTTGAATATAGCTGCAAATTAGCTAATAATTTCAAAGATTCTTACTACTTTGCCCATTCAATAATGTAAAAAATATGAGTGCGCCTTTATTGTTTTTGTTTGTGCTTATTTATTTTGTCATTCTATTAGGGGTGGCTAAAATTACTGGCAAAAACAGCAACAACATGTCCTTTTTTATTGGCAATAAAAACAGCCATTGGATGTTGGTGGCTTTTGGCATGATTGGTACTTCATTAAGTGGGGTAACCTTTGTAAGTGTTCCTGGAGCAGTAGGAAAAGACTCCTTCCACTATTTGCAAATTACCATTGGCTATGTTATTGGCTATTTTGCGATTGCCTATGTATTACTCCCCATTTACTATAAGCTTAACTTAACTTCTATATATCATTATTTAGAACAACGTCTTGGCTTCAACGCTTATAAAACAGGGGCTTCCTTTTTTGTGCTATCAAGAACTTTAGGCGCGACCGCAAGACTTTATTTAGTAGTAAAAATTTTACAAGTATTTATATTAGACAATATGGGGGTGCCATTTTGGGCTACCACTTTAGTAATTCTTATCATGATTTTATTGTATACCTATGAAGGAGGCGTTAAAACTATTGTTTGGACAGACACGCTACAAACCTCGGGCATGTTGTTAGGTTTAATTATTTGCAGCATTTACATTTTAAACAATATGCATTTTTCATTTGCTGATGGATTAAACGCGATGCATGTTAAAGGGCTATCCTCCGTATTTAATACCGACGTCAATAGCAAAACATTTTTTCTTAAACAAATTATTGGGGGCGCTTTTATAACCTTAACCATGACAGGACTTGACCAAGAGATGATGCAAAAGAATATTTCGGTAAAAACATTAAAAGATGCTCAAAAAAATATGGTCACTATTGGATTTACCATGTTGTTAGTGATAAGCTTATTTTTATACCTAGGCGGATTAATTCATTTATATGCAGGTCAAAATAATATTCAAGCATCGGGTGATGATTTATTCCCTACTCTGGCCTTATTCCATATGCCTCCTTATATTTCAATCATATTCATCCTTGCTTTAATATCAGCACTTTTCCCAAGCGCCGATGGCGCCATCACCGCTTTAACTTCTAGTTTTTGTATTGATTTATTAGGCATGCAAAGAAATATAGAATGGGATGAGGCAAAAAAGAAAAAAATTAGACAAAGGGTTCATTTGTGTTTTGCGTTCTTATTTTTTATTATGGTTCTTGTTTTTAAATGGATAGATAATAAAAGCATTATTGATTTACTTTTAAAGATTGCCTCTTATACTTACGGACCACTATTGGGTTTATTTGCCTTTGGTATTTTAACCAAAAGAAGGCTACAGGATAAATGGTCTTTTTTACCCTGTTTCATAGCTCCCTTATTGTGTTTGGCATTAGATTATATGCAACCCTTCCTATTTGGAAATTTTAGAATTGGGCAGGAACTTTTAATTATTAACGGCCTGATTACATTTATTGGACTTTGGTTAATTTCGTCGCCAAATACAGAAAAAAGCTAGACATTTGTTGTATGGATTTTATACACCCTTTAGCGAATGAGTATGCACAAAAGTATAGCAATGGCACTCCAAGTTATTTAAAGAGTCTTTATGAAGATACTTTAGCAAACCATGCACATGCTCATTTACAAAGCAGTTGGACACAGGGTGGCTTTTTAAGTTTTATCAGCAAGCTCCTACAACCCCATACCATATTAGAAATTGGGAGTTTTACTGGATTTAGCGCTTTATGCTTGGCAGAAGGATTAGCCAATAATGGCGAACTACATACGATTGAATTAAGAGAAGAAGACGCAAAAATAGCGATGTCTGCTTTTTCAAATAGCCCCAAAAGCAATCAAATAAAAATGCATATTGGAGATGCAAAACAAATAATCCCCTCCCTATCTAAAAAATGGGACTTAGTTTTTATAGACGCTGATAAAACCAGCTACATAGAATATTATGATTTAATACTTCCCCATCTTAACGAAAATGGTATTATCATGGTAGACAATGTACTTTTTCATGGCGAAGTACTCGAAACTTCCGTTCTAGGTAAAAGTGCCAAAGCGATACAAGCTTTTAATGATTACTTATTGCTAGATCAAAAAACCGAGCAAGTGATGATAACCATGAGAGATGGCTTAACTTTGATTAGAAAAAAATAATAAAATGAAACAAAGCATTGTTGCCTTATTGCTTGTCTTTTTAATCCCCTCTGGCTTACTTGCTCAAAAAACAGCCACTTTAATATACATAGACCAATACAAAGACATTGCTATTAAAGAAATGAAACGAGCTGGTATACCGGCTTCCATTACTTTAGCGCAAGGAATTATCGAATCCAATAGCGGACAAAGCAATTTAGCCTCCAACTTTAAAAATCATTTTGGCATTAAATGCAAATCGGATTGGCAAGGGGAGATGACCTATCAAGACGACGATACTAAACAAGAATGTTTTAGAGTGTATCCCACCGCAATTCGTTCCTTTATAGATCATTCCGATTTTTTAAAATCTAGACCTAATTACGCTTCTCTATTTGAATTAGATCCTGTGGATGATTCTGCCTGGGCTTATGGACTTAAAAAAGCGGGTTATGCCACCGCAACAGACTATCCAAGAAAATTATTAAAAGTCATTAACGAATTTGAACTTTCTCAATACAATTTCCCAGAGCTAGCTAAAGAAGATTCAATAGAAACTACTACTAAAGTAGATACTGTTATAGAGGCAAGCATTTCTTTAAAAAAGGATACGCTTCCTCCAGTCGCTACCACTGCCCCTATCCCTGCTCCTGATAATTTATTAGATAGAAATTGGAATAAACCATTGGTTGATACAAAAAAAGATACATTAGTAATAGTAAAAATTGACAGTGCAGTATCTCCTGTTGATAGCATTGCTCTTTCCAATGTAAAAGGGTTAAGTGTTACTGGAGTAGTGAATAGTAGTATTCCTAATACCATTCAAAGCCTTGAATTATTAGCACCCGAAACAAAAAAAGATACCACGTCTACGTTAGATACTTTAAGTAAAGTGGTTGTCAAACCAACTATCAACTACCCAACTGTAAGATTTAGAATTAACAATGTTCCTGTAGTTTGGGCCAAAGCAGGCAGTTCTTATCTTGCCATTGCCAATAGCCAAATGGTACCATTGTATCGACTATTCGAGTACAATGAAATACAAGAAGCCAGCTTATTAGCTACTGACCAATTGGTATTTTTGGCACCCAAGAAAAAAGAAATACCTAAAAAAGTACATACCATAAAAACGAATGAAACCCTCTATGGAATTAGTCAATCAGAAGGTATACAACTTAATTATTTAAAACAATATAATCCTAAAGCAGCTGAGGATAATTTAAAAGAAGGTGACTTTTTGTTTTTATTTACTCCCTACGATGCGCCAAAGAAGAGTAATCCTTTTTTAGAAGCCATTAAACCCATATCCAATAAAGTACCTATCCCAAGTGCCAATAGTATTTCAGCCCCGTCTAGTAAAGAAACACCCGCATTAAAAGATAGTATACCTGATGAAAAAAAGAAAGCTGCATCCAACAAACTTGACTTTATTAAAAAATTGAACCCCTTTAATAAAAAGAAGAATTAATTTTTTTCATTAAAATAATTTTATGCAATCCATTAAAGTATTAGATAAAGAGTTTGTTCCCTATTTAAGTGAAGCAGAAATTCAAGAAAAAATTAACGAATTGGCTATTCAGCTCAATAAAGATTATGCAGGTAAAAAACCTATTTTTTTATCTATTTTAAATGGGTCTTTTTTATTTACCGCCGACTTATTTAAACAAATTACTATTGAAGCCGAGGTTTGTTTTATAAAATTAGCTTCCTATAAAGGCATGACTTCCTCTGGCAATGTGATTACCGCTATTGGATTAGAAGCCAATGTCACCAACAGACATATCATTATTATGGAAGATATCATTGATACGGGCAAAACCTTACACCATTACTTACCTCAATTGGCTTCTAGTAGCCCCGCTTCGGTAAAAATTGCGGTACTACTTAATAAAAAAGAAGCCCGACAATACCCAGTAGACATAGATTACAGCTGCTTTGACATCCCCAATAAATTTGTGGTGGGTTATGGCCTTGATTATGATGGACTAGGTAGAAATTCTAAAGATATTTATCAATTAAAGTAAAGGATTAAGAAAATATAATCCTTTACTTTAATGATATCTGATGATTTATTTTATTTGAAAGCTTCCTTCACTCTATCATAAAAACTTTTATCTCCCTTAATCGGCTTGGGTTGGAAATTAGCACTTAATTGCATTTTCTCAAGCTCCGCTTTTTCTTCGGGACTAACTTGTTGAGGCGTCCAAATATTTACATTAATTAATTGATCTCCTTTGCCATATCCTTGCACTTCAGGAAAACCTTTGCCTTTTAATCTAAATATTTTACCACTTTGAGTGCCTGGTGGAATTTTTATTTTAGCACGGCCATCTATAGTAGGCACTTCAACGCTGGTTCCAAAAACTGCATCAGGAATGGTAATGTATAAATCATAAGCCACATTTAAGCCGTCTCTATGTAAGCTTTCATGCGATTCTTCTTCAATCATAATAATTAAATCTCCAGGACTGCCGCCTCTCTCTCCTGCATTGCCTTTTCCAGACATACTCAATTGCATGCCATCTTGCACACCTGCTGGAATATCAATAGAAATGGTTTCATCCCCATATACACGCCCTTCTCCTTTACAAGGTGTACATTTTGCAGTTACCGTATTTCCTTCTCCATTACATGTAGGACAAGTATTTACCGTTTGCATTTGTCCTAAAAAAGTATTCGTAACTCTTTTCACTTGACCAGCCCCGTTACAAGTACCGCAGGTTTGTACACTATTTTTATCTTTCGCACCATTGCCTCCGCAAGTGGTACACAATACATGCTTTTTTACTTTTACTTGTTTGTTGGCTCCGTTGGCAATTTCCTCAAAATTCATTTTAAGTTTAATTCTTAAATTGCTTCCTCTTTGTCCTCTAGATCGAGAGGATCTAGAACGACCTCCTCCTCCGCCAAAAAAACTTCCAAAAACATCTTCCCCAAATACATCGCCAAATTGACTAAAAATATCATTCATGTCCATGCCGCCGCTAAATCCTCCGCCACCACCAGCCCCTTGGCTAAATGCGGCATGTCCAAATCGATCATACTTTGCTTTCTTATCTGCATCACTTAATACTTCATAAGCAGAAGCCGCTTCTTTAAATTTTTCTTCAGCAGCCTTATCACCCGGATTTCTATCTGGATGAAATTGCATGGCTACTTTTCGATAGGCTTTTTTTATTTCCTCTGTAGAAGCAGATTTAGTGACGCCTAATATTTCGTAATAATCTCTCTTTGACATAGTGTTAATTTATTTACCAACTACCACTTTTGCAAAGCGGATAATTTTATCATTTAATAAATAGCCTTTTGTTATTTCATCCACCACTTTACCTTTTTTAGATTCATCTGTTACGGGAACTTCAGTGATGGCTTCGTGTAATTCCACATTAAAATCTTTATCTAAACTTTCCATGGCAGTAACACCTTTCGCTTGTAAAGTGGAACGCACTTTATTAAACACCAATTGAATCCCTTCCTTTTGTACTGCTAGGTCATCAGCACTATTTAATTGTTTTTCGGCTCTGTCGCAATCGTCCATCACTTCCAGCATCGCAACAATTACATCTTTTCCAGCTGTTTGAATTAGCTCTAATCTTTCCTTCGCCGTTCTTCTTCTAAAGTTTTCAAACTCGGCCATTAAACGCAAATATTTATCCTTTTGATCGGCCAAATCTGCCTTTAGTTGATCAGTTTCACTTAAGGGAGGAGCTGTTTGTTCAGGGGCTGTTTCTGGGGTATTTTCCGCCTCATTTTGGGCTGGTGTAGCTTGTTCGGTCAAGTCGATGTCTTTATCTTCCATAATTTTCTTATTGTTACAAATATCTCCCAAAAATATTGCCAAAGCAATAATTAAGGCAAAATTGACATAAAACGGCCCAAAATAGGCACAAGTTGTCACTAATTTGGGGGCTATATTTGTGCCATGACAAAGGTGTATTTAAATAAAAAGATAAACCCCAGAATTGCCCTTGGCCACCCCTGGATTTATAACAACGAAGTAGACCGGATTGCTGGGCCTATTGAACCAGGTGATATAGTGGAAGTTTATTTTTTTGATGGCCAATTGGCAGGGCGAGGATACATTAACCCTAATTCTCAAATTATTATTCGGTTATTGACTCGAAAAAGAGAAGAAATTGACCCTGCTTTTTTTCATAAAAAAATCAAAGAGGCATGGGACTATAGACAAAAACTAGGTTATGTAGAAAATTGCCGTTTGGTGTTTGGAGAGGCGGATGGTATCCCCGCATTAATCATTGATAAATTCAATGATTATTTCGTACTGCAAACTTTATCCTTAGGAATTGAAAAATGGAAAGAAGCGATTGTAACAGCTATCCAAACCATTTTTAAACCCAAAGGTATTTATGAAAGAAATGATGTACCCGTTAGAGAATTAGAAGGCCTGGTGCAGCAAAAAGGTTTTTTATCTGATCCTTTTGCTACAGAAATCATCATTCATGAAAATGAATTACAATTTTATGTTGATATAGAGAATGGTCAAAAAACTGGTTATTTTTTAGACCAACAAAATAATAGACGTGCCATAAAAAATATTGTACAAGGCGCAGAGGTATTAGGTGCTTTTACTTATACCGGCACTTTTGAAATTCATGCGGCGCATTATGGAGCAAAATCGGTTTTAGGCATTGACATCTCAGAAAATGCAGTGGCGCAGGCCAATAAAAATGCAGCATTAAATAAATTAGACCATATTGTAAAATTTGAGGCCATGAACGCCTTTGATGTATTAAAGAAATGGGGAAAGGAAGGTCGAAAGTATGACGTTGTAATGTTAGATCCACCTGCATTTACAAAAAGTAGAAATAGTATTGATAAAGCAGTCACTGGTTATAAGGAAATTAATTTAAGAGGCATGCAGATGATTAGAAATGGTGGATTTTTAGTTACTTCTAGTTGTACCAATTTAGTTAGCCCCGAATTATTTTTAGACACCATTCAAATGGCTGCTTATGATGCTAAAAAAAGAATTAGACAAGTCACCTATCAGACACAATCCAGCGACCACCCTATTATTTGGGGCATGGAGAATACACATTACTTGAAATTTTTAATTGTAGAGGTTTGCGATCGTTAGACCTATTTAAAAAAAATTAGCACAAACCAAAAGGCCTCCCGATTAATCGGGAGGCTTTTTAAAAATCATAAGAGGTAAAACTATTTGGGCTTATATTTTATAAAAATTAGCACAAAACAATATGCCTCCCGATTAATCGGGAGGCTTTTTAAAAATCATAAGAGGTAGAATTGTTAGGCTTATATTTTATAAAGCCCTAACAATTTAAACAAAATGCCTCCCGAGTACTCGGGAGGCATTTTAAAATAATTAGAGAGCGGAGTGATAATTTTATATTTTATAAAAATTAGCACGAAGCAACTTTTCAGTTTAATTTATTCAATGTAGTTTGAATAGCTTCAAAATTAGGTAAGTCACCTGGTGTAGCGCATACCTCTTCATATTGAACTACTCCGTCTTTGTCAATTACAAAAGCGGCACGCTTACTAACCCCTTGCATTTCAAAAGCAGGGAAAACGTCATACTTAACGCCATAAGAAGAAATAGCCGTTTTATTGAAATCGCTCAATAATGGGAAATTCAGTTTTTGCTCTTCTTTGAATTTACCCAATGTAAACAAGGAGTCTACAGAAATAGCCAATACTTGCGCGTTAGCGGTATTGTAGGTGGCTATATTGTCTCTAATACTACATAATTCAGTAGTACATACTCCTGTAAAAGCTAGAGGGAAAAATAGAATCACTACATTTTGACCTTTGAAATCGGCCAAAGAAGTTGCTTTTTTATCGGTATCAAAAAGAGTGAATGCCGGGGCTGGCTTGCCTGTTAAATTGCTCATTTTATATTTATTTTATTATTTTGAATGGTAAAATTAAAATTGTTTTCTGATTAAATCTGTATTTAGTGCTGAAATTGGCCACGTTTTTCTCTTTTCGAAACCTCGCTCACAGAATCCATTAATTGTTTGAACTCAATGGGATGACGTTCTAAATAATTAATGGTATTATAGAATTCAATTCTGTCTACTTTGTTAAGATTGAAAATTTGCTGATACATTTGGACATTTTTTTTACTCAATTTCCAAGTACTATCCAATAAGGAAGCCTTGGTATAGTATTCATCAGCTTGCATCAACTGCCATACTATTATTTTCATTTTATTAATGTCAAGTTGGGGTTTTTTTGTTTCCAATAACTTACAGCCTGATAGGAACATTACAATAAAGAAAATACTAATTCTCATTCTAATTTTTCTTTATACTTATTAATATTAGCAATGTCAATGGAAGATAAAGTGGTTAATAACTGTTTTTTTAAAGCTTTATCGGCCGAATTAAATACCCCCACTATTTCAGCATATTTACCCTGCATTAAAATGGGCACTGCCATAGAACTAGAACTAGCCTCGTGTATTTCTTGTAAACTCATTAATGCATTGAGCAAAGCCCCTTTAGCTATTTCTGGCTTTTCAGACATAGCATCTAATCCATTCCTATAATAACTGAAAATTACATCATGAATTTTATCTGAGCCAGATTTTGTAAAATTATCAATAAAAATATATCTATTCCTTTGCCCATCATAGGACTTCCAGCCAGTAATTCCCGCCCCTTCAGGTGCATTGTTCACAATATTTAGTGCTTTTTCAAAATAAGGAACACCCCCTTTAGCTGCAAAAGAGTCATAATCAAGTCCTAAGATGATATAAATATAATAGGCTAAGGTAGCCGTTAAATTAGCTTGTAAAGGATCTGATCCTTGTACCCTGTTTTCATTGAATTCAATAGGTTGCGCCAATTGATATTTAAAAGTAAAATTAGCATCTTGCATATTCAACAAGGAACTAGTGTATGCTGCATTGTATACAGGCCTATTAGAAACGATACTTAATTTTGCATTAAAAACATTTTGGGAAACAACCGACTCAATAGTGATAAAAAAATTACAATCAATTTTTTCTTCAGGTGCAAAAATATCAGAAGTCCACTTCCTTTGGTTGATGAAATCTTTCAATTGTGTTTGTAATTGAGCAATCACTTTGGCATCTACTTGATTGTCCACCTTGCTGGACTGAATGGAAATAGTTGCTGCCAATTCTTGGGCAGACAAAGAAGCAGAAAGGAATAAGCCTATAAAAAAAATATAAACGAATTTTTGCACCATCTTCTTTGGTATTGGTTCTCTAAAATACAAAACGTCCCGATGGAAAGTTCATTTCGGGACGTTTTTATATTTCGTATTAAAAATTAACGGAATAAATCGGTTTCTTCATTTTTACGATAATAAATCTTATCCTCGATGAATTCTGCAGTAGCTAAAATAGCAGGATTAGGCATACGCTCGTAAGCTTTAGAGATTTCTATTTGCTCTTTATTTTCATGAATTTCCTCCAAACTATCTGTATGGCTAGCAAATTCTTCTAACTTAGAATGCAATTCTTCTCTAACGGAAATGTTAATTTGATTGGCTCTTCTAGAAATAATAGAAATAGACTCGTATAAATTACCAGTCTTATCTTTCAAAGCTTTCAAATTTTTTGTTTCAACAACAGAAGGGGTGTTGGCGCCCATGTTTCTTCTTAGTTTACTCATTTTAATTTATTTAAATAATTATCGGTTTGTGTTTTAATTTTTTTTGCCTCACTCAATAGTGGACTATCGCTATATCTATCTAAAAAATCGTTGTATTCTACAACTACTTTTTCAAATCTTTCTTTTTGTTTGTCTACAAAACTATTTTCAGCAAATTTAAAATATGACTTCAGGGTCAATAATTTATATTCGTCTGATTTTTTTGAATCTGGGTAGCCATCGGAAATCAAACTATAGGATACGGCTGATGCCCGATACAATGTAAGATCATAATACAAAGTGGCGGTTTTGTAGTCTTTCAACTCCAATTTCGCACGGCAAGCATTAATTACTTCGGCAGCTTCTTTAGATTTGGGACTAGTTGGATGACCATCAATAAATGCCTGCATTAATTGAATGGTTTTATAAGTAGTAGTTTGATCTAATTCTGCCTTTGGAGAACGTTTAAAATAAGTATAAGCGCGCATATACTCCACATCCTCTGTTTTAGGACTATTGGGGAAATATTCTACGAAAGTTTTAAATAAATTTTCAGCGTTTTGATAATCATCATCATAATAATAAGAATTCGCGAATTTTAAATATAACTCCTCATACCTAGGGGTTCCCTTAATAAAAGGCATTACTGATTCAAAGAGCTGTTGTGCATTGCTGTATTTTTTTTCTACGAAAAACTTTTCTGCCATTTTTACCTTATAATCGGTATCCTTATCCTTTAAAATTTTTTGAAATTTTGAAGTACAGGAGCTGAAGGCTACAACAACACAAAAAACAACAAATATTCTATTCATACAGGGAAACAAAATTAACTAATATTCAGCAATTTAGAACTAAAAAGGTTCCTAATGAAACCTCCTCCGTTAAGAAATAGTAAAAAAAGGAAGTTCTAGTTAAAAAAGTGGTCTCTTTATTTGCATAAAGAGACCAACTTCAATGTATTAGAACAAAATAATGCCCGAATTAACCTGCGTTATTTTCGTCCATTTTAGCCTTAATTTCAGCCAAAGCACCTAAATCACCCAAGGTAGATTTCTCTACTTTAGCTTGAATAGTTTTAACTGCTTTTTTAGTCTTTTCTGTTTCGACTTTAGCTTCTTTCTTAGCTACTTCTTTTTCTTCTGTAATGGCTTGCTCCCAAATTCTAGCATGACTTACTACAATACGTTTTTCATTGCGATCAAATTCGATCACCATAAACTTCGCTGTTTCTTCTGCTTGAACTTGCTTACCGTCTTCTTTGGTTAAGTGACGATTAGGCGCGAATCCTTCTAAACCATGTGGCAATTGTACATTAGCTCCTTTGTCATCTTTACGAACAATGGTTCCATCATGAATGGTTCCAATAGCAAATGTTTGCTCTAAAGCATTCCAAGGATCTTCTTCTAATTGCTTATGACCTAATTGTAATTTTCTATTTTCTTTATCAATATTTAAAATTTTGATATCGATTGATTCTCCTACTTTAACATATTCAGAAGGGTGATTGAAACGCTTCAACCAACTTAAATCGCTGATGTGAATCATTCCACCAATACCTGATTCTAATTCAATAAACACACCATATGGAGTGATATTTTTTACAAGCCCTTTGTGTTTGCTATTTTCTGGGAATTTATTATCAATAGAACTCCAAGGATCTTGAGACATTTGTTTAATGCTCAAGCTCATCTTACGAGCATCTTTATCTAAGGTGACAACTTTCGCTTCATGCTCATCTCCTAATTTGAAGAATTCTTTTGCATTGATTGGAGTGTTAGCCCAAGTAATTTCAGAAACGTGTACAAGACCTTCAACACCTGGTTGAATTTCTAAGAAAGCACCGTAGTCTTCGATATTCACTACTTTACCTTTTACAACGCTACCTTCTGATAATACTTCTGGTAATACATCCCAAGGGTGTGGAGTTAATTGTTTTAAACCTAAACTAATACGTTTTTTATCGTCATCAAAGTCTAATACCACCACTTGAATTTTTTGATCTAATTTAACCACTTCACTTGGATGTGAGATTCTACCCCAAGAAATATCCGTGATATATAATAAACCATCTAATCCACCTAAGTCCATAAAGGCTCCGAAATCAGTGATGTTTTTAACCACCCCTTCTAATACTTGACCTTTTTCTAATTTACTCATGATTTCGGCACGTTGTGCTTCGATATCGCTTTCAATTAATGCTTTATGTGATACAACGGCATTCTTAATAGTTTCGTTAATCTTAACTACTTTGAACTCCATTGTTTTTCCTACGAATTGATCATAATCTGTAACTGGTTTCACATCAATTTGAGAACCTGGTAAGAAAGTTTCCATACCAAATACATCAACGATTAATCCACCTTTAGTTTTACTTGTTACTAAACCGGTAACTACTTCTCCAGTTTTATGTACTTCCATAATTCTTTCCCAAGCACGATAAATACGCGCACTCTTACGGCTTAAATGAAGATTACCATCGCGGTCTTCTTTTTCTACCACCATTACTTCTACCGTATCACCAGTTTTAACACCATTGGTATCACGGAATTCGTTTAATGAAACTAGACCATCACTTTTAAAAC
>CAMBEQ010000022.1 GCA_945865545.1 Sediminibacterium ginsengisoli
TTTTGTGCAAATACATTGTCTAATTGCATATTGATAAAGCTATTTCGGATGGCTTTAGATTTTTTAAACATTTCAATTCTGATTTCCGATAACAACCTTGCACTTGGTATACCTGGTAAATTAGTTGATCCATCTAAGGCTTCTTTAAATTGTCCACGTATTAAACTCAAACTGTTTTCTACATGCAGCCAGTCTAACGGATGTGGATGAAAATCAACATTTAATTCTGCACCATATAAGTGTGCATCTTTTTGTCTAAATGCAAATGCATACAAATCATCCCCATTCTCAACAATAATGGAGTCACCCCCTGATTTTGCAGTTAATTTTTGATAAAAAATATAATCCTTCACGGTATTATAAAAAACATTACCCGCTATACTCATGTGTTCATTGTTCCATTCAATTGCAGCATCAAATTGTAAGCTTTTTTCTGAAACCAATGATTCATTGCCATACTCAAATCTGTTGGTGCCTTCGTGCGCGCCGAAGGATGCAAGTTCAGCCATGTTAGGCGCGCGGAACCCGCGCGCAATATTAAATTTTAAGGTGAGCTGTTCACTTAAATCATGCGCTACTCCTATGGCGCCTGAAATATTATTGAACTGCTTATTACTCTCTTTATTAGCATCTAGTGCAGGATTAAAATAATTCATCCATTTTTGATCATAGCGCAACCCCCCACTCCAACTTGTTTTATCTGTTCTTTTTTGAGTATAATAAAATGCACCAATATCAAAACTATTATAATCAGGTACTAACGCTTCTTCTCCCCTATTTGTATTGTTTTGCTGCATTCCATTTATACCAAAAGTATTTTTCCAATTGTTTTTTTCTGCTTTTAAATATTGTATGGAGTAATTAAATGTATTAAGATCAAAATACAATTCTTTTTCATTTAAATCTAATACGTTACCAAATTCCATTCTTTGATTTCTTTGTAATCCAAATGTAGCTTTCAACCGGTCGCTACCTAACTTAATATTATTATCGAGTGTATATTTTGTGTGTTGGATTTTTTGCATCGGCGCATTTGGCGTAAAGCTTTTGGAATCTTCTGAACCAACAATCACTTCTTCGGCAATGCCATTTACATCTTTCATCATAATAAATTGACCATCATCTGCGCGATCCCCTTCAACGATACCTAAATTTTGATAAAAGTTACTAAACGAAAGTTGTGAATACCCCCAATTTTTATCCAAACCAATATAACCCCCACCGTTTCGTTCAAAAAATCTGGAATTGAAAACATGGCCATCATATTTATTTTTATAATCTCCGGCTTGTTTTTGACTTAAATTCAATCCCCATAAAAACCCTTTTTTGTTTCCTGCAAGATCAAAGTGATTACCCATCATGCGATTATTACTTTGATAATTAGAAATGACATTACCTTTTATAATACCCTCGCTTACAGGAACATTTGAAATTATATTAATAACGCCCGCCAAAGCATCTGATCCATAAATTAAAGATGCTGGAACCTTTAAAACCTCTATCCTGCTTACGTTATACTCATCAATTTCGATTCCATGTTCATCTCCCCACTGTTGTCCTTCTTGACGAATTCCATCATTCATCACTACTACTCTGTTATAACCTAAACCACGAATAATGGGTTTTGAGATAGCAGGGCCAGTAGTAATTTGCGACACCCCTGGCACTTTAGCTAATGCGTCAATTAAATTAGTTGCTACGCCCCTGAATAACTCCTCTTTTTTTATAATGGTAACCGGCGTCGGAGTTCTTCTTGTTGAAGTGGCTCTTAAAAAACTTGTAACAATTACATTTCCTCCTTCAAGTACGGAACTAATAAGTGTAAAATTAATGTCTGTATTTTTTTGGAGAATTACATTTTCAACATCAGTGGCATATCCAACGTAACTGATTTCCATTACATGTGAACCTGCTTCCAATTGTAATTTAAATTTGCCTTCTCCGTCAGCAATGGTTCCTTTTTTAATTTCTGGCAAATAAACACTGGCGCCTGGTAATACTTTGCCAGAAGCCTTATCCAATACTTTTCCAGTTAATGTATATACTTGTGCATTTAACATGCTAGTAAATAACATACCTGAACTTAATAAAAAGAATAAATAAATAAATTTTTTCATGAACTATTTTTTGTGATAAATAATACAACACATCCTACTTATATTTTAAATAGATGATGCTTGTTAAATAAATGCTAACAAAAAATAGAAGGCGGGCCGCGTGAATCGGAAATAATAGCTAACTCAGAAATGGGTGCTGCTACAAAAATTACATTACGCGTTTGCGCAGTAAATAGTGGTTGTAGGAGGATACTAAAATCATACTCTAGAAAAGGAGTAGTGGCTACTTGGAAGTCAAATGTACAATGCAGTTCTGCTTTTTCAATTTGCTCAATGGGTAAATCCTTATGTACCGAACAACTGGTTGGATCGATATGTTTAGCTACTATCTGATGAATTGATTTTTGGGGCGTTATACTAAACGCAAAAACCACTAGCATCAGTAGCGCAATGAACCTTCTTATGGATTTATAATACAACATTTTTTAAAGTACCCCAAAGTTACACCAATAAACGAATACAAGTTATTATCTGATTGATTTTGAACCTTTTAGGATTAAATGTGTTATTATAATTGACTGATTTTCATACGATTATTAAAAATATAATTAGAGAAATGAGTAAAATCATCTATTTTTGATGTTCAAACATTGAAAGTATACACATAAAATTACCTACCATGAAATTATTAGATGCATTAGAATGGCGTTATGCCGTTAAGAAAATGAACGGAACTAAAATTCCTGCTGAAAAACTAAACCATATTATAGAGGCAACTCGTTTAGCTCCAAGTGCTTTTGGTTTAACTCCCTATTCGATTATTGTGGTTGAAGAAGAGGAGACAAGAAAAAAATTACAACCTGCATTTTACAATCAATCCCAAATTGTGGATGGTTCTGCAGTGATTGTTTTTGCAGCATGGAATAAGGTTACAGAAAAAGAAGTGGCAGAATACATGCAAGATATTGCTGAACAAAGAGGTGTTGCAGTAGATTCATTAAATGAATTTGCTGGTTATATCAATGGTTCTTTAAAAAACTTAAGCGCCGATCAAGCTAGAATATGGGCTGATAAGCAAGCCTATATTGCCTTAGGCTTTAGTTTAGTAGCAGCAGCTTCTGAACAAATTGATGCAACACCTATGGAAGGTTTTGCTCCAGCTGCAGTGGATGAAATTTTAGGCTTAGCAGCTTTAGGTTTACACAGTACTGTTGCTTTAACATTGGGTTACCGTGATGCCGCTAAAGATTATTTGGTAAACGCTAAAAAAGTTAGACGCGATCATAAAAAATTAGTGATCAATAAATAATTAGCACTAATAACTTTGAATTATTAAGTTCATTAGCTTCATAGGTTGAGTACTATTTTTTTAGCACTATCTATTTAGCTTGTCTAATTAAAAGTATACTTGTAGCGCGTTAATTATTTATTCTATATTTATTAAAGCAAAGAGCCTCCATTGGGGGCTCTTTTTTGTACCACTATGGGCCACTCATTTGTATAGGTTTAGTGAGTAATGTTCATCTGTAAAAACGTATAAATACTTGAAATTCAATGGAAAACATGGGCTACTTTGGCGCTTAAAGGAATAAAGTGAGTGCTTCATTGTTAACAAAAATGGATTTATGCGCATAAATTTAATTAATACGTATCTTTATAAAATATTGTATATAGATACTATGAAAGCCAGATTAAACATTACTATAGATAAAGAAGTTTTACAAAATGTAAAACAATTAGCCGAAGTGCAAAAAACAAGTGTCTCAGAACTAGTTGAAAATTACTTTAAAACAATTACGCAATCGGTTAAAAAAAAATCCTTATCTGAATATATAAAAGCACTTCCAAAACCAAATTTACCAAAAGACTTTAATTGGAAAGAGGAATATTATAAAGCCAAAACGAAAAAATATGGCTTATAAAATATATTTTGATATTAATGTTCTATTAGATTATACTCTTCAAAGAAACAATTTTAATGAAGTGGAAGTAATCATTAATGATATTGAAAATGGATATAAAAAAGGGTATGTTTCTGGAGCAACTATACATACTTTATCTTATTTCTTAACTAAAGAATATGGTCAAAAACAAGTTAAAGAATTATTATTAAATTTATTATCTATTGTTACCGTTATTGATCCTCCTCAAAATGTAATCGAAAAAGCACTGCTTGCCAATTTCAATGATATTGAAGATGCCCTAGAAGTATTTACTGCCATACATTACAATATGGATTATTTCCTTACAAGTGATAAAAAATTAAAAAAAGAAACATCCGCCATTTTACCTATTGTAAGTCCTACAGATTTTATAAAAGAATTTTTAAAATAAAATCATTATTACTCCGTTAATCAATTTCATTATTCTATCGTAACATCCATTGCTTAAATGCAGCATAGTTAGCCGCTAGGGGGATAGACACTTTTTGTTTATCTAGTAAAAATTGAACCGAATTTGGTATAGCAATTTTTTCTCCAATAGCTTCCTCCACCACTTCAGGAAACTTTACAGGATGCGCAGTTTCTAAAATAACTACTTTGGCAAAATTATTTTTAGATAAATAAATTTCTGCTGCTGCAAAAGCCACTGCCCCATGAGGATCTAAAGTATAATTGTGTGTCTTGTATACCCTGGCTATAGTTGATGTAGTAGTGGCATCGTTGATACTATAACTGGTTAAAGCATTGGTTAGATGGATAAAATTATTTTGCAAGATCTCCATAATTCTTACAAAATTACTAGGATTGCCTACATCCATAGCATTGGAAACCGTTGCTACGGATTGATGTATTTCATATTGTTCAGTAGCTAAAAATCTTGTCACTACATCATTGGCGTTACAGGCTGCTACAAAATGTCCCAAGGGTAAGCCACTTGCCTTGGCCATCATACCCGCACATATATTTCCAAAATTACCACTTGGCACTACTATATTCATGGCTGGATAATTTCCTTGCTCATCCTGGTTTAGTTGTACCCATTGTTGCCATGCAAAGAAATAATACAATTGTTGTGGCAACCACCTGGCCACATTAATTGAATTAGCCGATGTTAAATTATATTGTTGATTTAAGTCCCCATCCATAAAGGCCTCTTTTACGATGGCTTGACAATCATCAAAACTTCCATCTACTTCTAGTGCCGTAATATTTTGTCCGCAAGTAGTTAATTGCAATTCTTGTATAAGACTTACTTTCCCTTTGGGATATAAAATAATTACATTCACTCCCTCCACTCCTAAAAATCCATTGGCTACCGCCCCTCCAGTGTCGCCACTGGTGGCTACTAAAACTGTTGTAATTGGAGAAGATATATTAGAACCTTCCAATTTGGATGCTGCTTTTTCTTGTTGGGAAAAATAACCCAAACACCTGCTCATAAATCTGGCCCCTACATCTTTAAATGCTAAAGTGGGCCCGTGAAATAATTCTAGGCTAGCAATATGCTCAGTGATAGGCACTAAAGGAAAATCAAAATTGATGGTCTCTGCGCATATTTCTTGTAAAGAGATATCATCAATAGTTCCGCCCACATAGGGCTTCATCACTTCAAATGCTAAAGTAGCTTTATCTAATGTTTTAAACCTTTCTATTTGCGCTGCAGTAAACTTTGGTATTTCCATAGGAAAGTACAAGCCTTTATCAGGCGCTTGTCCAGTAATGGCCGCTGTTTTAAAATTAACATTGGGTGATTGCTTCCCTAAACTATAATACTGCATACTTTACTTGACTTTATTTCATTTAATCTAATAAGAATTAAATGTATTTGCGAACCTTTTATTTTATTTAGCTTCTGAACTTATAAGTGAAATCCTAAAATCATCATTTACAATTTGTTAAAAATTCATTTCAAAAAATTACAACTAGTTTTCCACTTCCACACCCCCTTGATTAATAGTGGTGACATAAGTATGATGTGGTAAGCCTATACCATCATACAATTGATTCATTTCCTTTTCTACCGCTATAGCTATTTCTTTTGATTTACTTAACATAAAAATAGAAGGCCCTGATCCTGAAATTCCTCCACCTAATGCCCCTGCTTGCTTACAGGCTATTTTTAATTCATCAAATCCTGGAATTAATATGGATCTCACTGGCTCTATGATCACATCTTCTAAGGACCTTCCAATTAAATCATAATCTGATTTCATTAAGCCCGCTACTAAGCCCGCAATATTGCCCCATTGCTTGATGGCATCTTTTAATAATACTTTTTGTCTTAATATACTTCTTGCATCAGCGGTTCTTACTTCTATTTGAGGATGTACAATGGTTACATATAATTGTGGTGAAGGCAAGGACACTACTTCCAATGGGAAAATAGATCTTACCAATGTGACGCCCCCAAATATACAAGGAGCAATATTATCGGCATGCTTTACACCCGATGCAAGTTTTTCACCATTCATCGCAAAACGAACTAAATCGTCTTTTGAAAATAGATTGCCTAATAAATAATTAGCACCTACCACTGCACCAGCCGAACTGGCAGCGCTAGAACCCACGCCACTGCCTGGCTTGATGAGTTTATTTATTTTTACTTCGAATTTTATTTTAGTTGTAGTAGGTATCTTTTCCGTGTTGGACGATGAAATTACTTTCGTTATAGTACTTTCTTTTATTTTTTCATCTAGCTCTTCCAAAAATGCAAGTAAAGCAGCACCGGCTACATTTTTTTCTGGATCGGTGGGCAATTGATACTCATCGATATTTATAATAGTAATACTGGGTTCATTAGCAGTTCGCTCCACCCACCTCATTTCCATTTCATCATAGGGATTATTCACTGCAAAGCCCAATATATCAAATCCGCATACCATATTGGCTACGGTAGCAGGGGCTTTTATTTTTATCCATTGATTTGCAGCAACCATTTTTTGTTATTCTTTTTTCTGATTTAGGAAAGGCTTAAACTTTTTTAATTCATTTTTAAATTCAAAAATTACTATTCTATTTATTAAAATTATACTCTTGCTGCTCTTATAATATCTGCAAATACACCCGATGCCGTTACATCGGCTCCCGCACCGGCACCCTTCACCACTAGTGGTAGCTCAGGATAACGCATACTATAAAACAATACCAAATTGTCTTTGCCATACAAATGGTAAAAATCAGAACTAGGTTTAATATGTTGTAAACCTACTTTAGCTGTAGTTTTTCCATTAGTTTCAAACTTGGCTACAAATTTTAATTTACACCCGTCTGCAGCTGCCGCATCATATATTTTTTTAAAATGAGCTTCTTGTTTTTCCATTTCATTATAGAAATCATCTACCGATCCATTAAAACAACTAGCAGGTAAAAAAGCGTCGTTAATAATATCAGCCATTTCTAATTTGGTTCCAGCCTCACGTGCCAATATCATTATTTTACGCATTACATCGGTTCCCCCTAAATCCAATCTTGGATCTGGCTCAGTGTAGCCTTCCACTTGCGCTTGTTTAACTACTTGCGCAAATGTTTTTCCATCTGTTCCTCCTGCATAATTATTAAATACAAAATTTAAAGTACCCGATAATACTGCTTCAATTTTATTGATACTGTCTCCACTTCTCATTAAATCATTTAAAGTGCCTATGATAGGTAAACTCGCTCCCACATTGGTTTCAAACAAGAAAGAAGCATTGTACTCCCTTGCCAATGATTTTAGTTTTGCATAATGCTCATAAGGAGAAGAACAAGCTATTTTATTACAAGCAATCACCGACACTGCTTTTCCTAACAAAGTAGTATAAACATTGGCTACTGTTTCATGTGCCGTCACATCTACAAAAATGCTATTTCTTAAATTGTTCTCCAGTATGGCTGCTACATAGTCTGTGATATTGCCTGGTTGAGCCTCTTTCAATTGCTCACGCCAAGTAGCTAAGTCTATTCCATCTGCAATGATTAATTGCTTTTTACTATTGGCAATGCCCACTATATTAATTTGTAGTCTTAAGGTTTTTTGTAAATAAGCAACCTGCTTTTTTATTTGGTCAATTAATTTTCCACCTACATTTCCGGCACCTGCTATATAGACGTTTACTTGCTTGTAAGAAGTTTCAAAAAACTCTTCATGTAAAACGTTGATCGCTTTGCGGACATCCTGCGAAGCAATCACCGCTGATATATTTTTTTCAGAAGACCCTTGGGCTATGGCCCTTACATTAATACCATTGCGTCCCAATACACCAAACATTTTTCCACTTACCCCTGGGTGACTTTTCATTTGTTCCCCTACCAAGGCTAATATTGATACATCTTTCTCTATAATTAAAGGTTCTACTTTATGTGTATTTATTTCCTGCTCAAATTCAGCATCCACCGCAATTTTTGCTTGATGCGCATCCTGCATATTCACCCCTACGCATATAGAATGTTCTGATGAACTTTGCGTGATTAGAATGATATTGATTTGTTTTTTGGCTAAAGCGTCAAATAATCTTTTAGAAAAACCTGGAATACCTACCATACCACTCCCCTCTAAACTTAATAAGCAAATATCTTTGATGCTGGAGATGCCTCTTATAAAATTTTTATCTGCAGCCGATTCGTTTTTGATAATGGTTCCCTTATGCGCTGGATCAAACGTATTTTTTATCCAAACCGGTATATTTTTTTGCATTACCGGTTGTATGGTAGGAGGATAAATTACTTTAGCCCCAAAATGAGATAACTCCATGGCTTCTTGATAAGATATTTCTGGAATCTCTTTTGCATTTTGTAC
Source organism: Sediminibacterium ginsengisoli (assembly GCA_945865545.1). GTDB lineage: Bacteria > Bacteroidota > Bacteroidia > Chitinophagales > Chitinophagaceae > Sediminibacterium > Sediminibacterium ginsengisoli_F. The sequence goes on from CAMBEQ010000022.1 coordinate 8,775, forward strand.
CATCCTTGGATCCGCAGTCATCATGCCACTTACATCTGTCCATATTTCTAAGGCAGTTACCTCCAGGGCTGCCGCATAGATGGCCCCTGTATAATCAGAGCCCCCTCTACCCAAAGTAGTGGTATTATTTTGTTCATCAGAGGCTACAAATCCGGGGGCTACATATAATTCAAATTTATTTTCTGGCGCCGCAAAATAATTTTGTATGGTTGTATAAGTTAAATCCTTATCTATCGCCGCATTAAAATAATTTGTATTGGTTTTAATTAAGTTTCTAGAATCTACCCATTGTTGTTTAATGCCCTTGGATTCAAAAGTGGCAGAAATAATTTTAGAGGATAACAATTCACCATAACTAATTATTTTGTCCTGCATACGCATAGACAATTCTTTGAGCATAAACAATCCTTCACAATTGGCCTCTAATTCATTGGTTAATTGTTTTACCAAACTTAGTGTGGCACTTTGTTGTTGTATGGGCAATAAAGCTCTTACTACTTCTAAATGTTTTTGTTCAATAGTTTCTACTATTGTTTTATAAGCTTCATTTCCGTTAGAAGCAGTTTGAGCCAACATTAATAATTGATCCGTAATTCCACTCATGGCAGACACCACCACTATAGTGGGTTCTTTCTTCCTACTATTCATTACAATAGCAATCATTTTATTAATTGCCTCTGCACTTCCTACCGAACTTCCTCCAAATTTTAAAACCTGCATAACCCTTTCTTGTTTAACTATTTTATATTAAGTACCCGTATATATTATCCTCTCTGTTAATTTCTTCGTAATTGATTTGATACTTTTTCAAATTGGCAATAACGGCATTGTAATCTTGCTTTGATTTTAATTCCAATCCCACCAAAGCAGGACCTGCTTCCTTATTGTGTTTTTGTATGTATTCAAACCTTGTGATATCATCATAGGGTCCCAAAACCTTATTCACAAACTCTTTCAAGGATCCTGGTCTTTGTGCAAATCGAATTAAGAAATAATGCTTTAACCCTTCATAAGTTAAAGACCTTTCTTTTATTTCTTGCATGCGGGCAATATCATTATTGCCTCCACTTACTATACACACTATATGCTTCCCTTTTATTTGTTCTGCATAATCATCCAAAGCAGCTACACTCATAGCCCCCGCTGGTTCTACCACAATGGCTTCTTCATTGTACATTTGTAATATAGTAGTACATATTTTCCCTTCTGGTACTAAATGCATATCATCTATAGCCTCTTTACAAAAACTAAAAGTAATATCTCCCACTCTTTTTACTGCCGCACCATCCACAAACTTGTCTATATTTTCTAATTCCACAGGCTCTCCTGAATTCAATGCCCAAAACATACTCGGCGCTCCTTCTGGCTCTAGTCCAATTATTTTTGTGTTAGGAGATTTATCTTTAAAATAAGTTCCAACACCCGCTGTTAATCCTCCTCCTCCTACTGGAATAAATAAAAAATCAATGGGAGAAGAGGTTAATTCTTTAATGTCCTCTAAAATTTCTATACCCACTGTAGCTTGTCCTGAAATAATAGCTGGATGATCAAAGGGCGGAATAAAAGTCATACCATGTTCAATGGTATAGGCTTTGGCTGCCACTGCTGTATCATCAAAAGTATCCCCCACTAATTTTACTTCTACAAATTCTTCACCAAACATTTTTGTTTGACTTACTTTTTGTTGTGGCGAAGGTATCGGCATAAATACCACCCCCTTCACCCCCAGTTTTTTACAACTGTAAGCAAAACCTTGTGCATGATTTCCAGCACTAGCACATACCACTCCTTTGGCCAACTGTTCGGCCGACATTTGACTCATCATATTGTACGCACCTCTTATTTTATAAGAACGCACAATTTGTAAATCCTCCCGCTTCAAATAGACACTGCACTGGTATTTGCGGGATAAATTCGCATTGTACTGAAGTGGGGTATGATAAACCACCGACTTCAATCTTTTGGCTGCTCCCTCAATATCCAGTGCAGGCTTATTGATATTCTTTACTTCACTCATATTCTTTCACTTTAATATTATTCTTTCAAAGAATAATAATTTCCATACTGCTTTTATTTTGCAGGTTGATTCTCTGGACGTAAACTTCTTACAGTTTTTCCAGCTTGCCACATTTCACTATTGTGTAATTCGGCTAATTCCACTTCTAATTTTTCACGGTAATCTGCTTTGCTATTTAAATCAATCGAACGTGCAGATTCTTTTCCTGTAGCTACGCTATTGTATAAATCGCTAAATACAGGCATGGTAGCATCACGGAATTTTTTCCACCAATCCAATGCACCTCTTTGAGCTGTAGTAGAACAGTTGGCATACATCCAATCCATTCCATTTTCTGCTACTAGTGGCATTAATGATTGGGTTAACTCTTCTACGGTTTCATTGAACGCTTCAGATGGAGAGTGACCATTTTTACGCAACACTTCATATTGTGCAGAAAAAATTCCTTGAATAGCGCCCATCAATGTTCCACGCTCTCCTGTTAAATCGGAGAATACTTCTTTTTTGAAATCGGTCTCAAATAAATAACCTGATCCAATGGCAATACCTAATGCAATGACTCTATCCCAAGCTTTTCCAGTAGCATCTTGGAAGATGGCATAACTAGAATTCAAGCCACGGCCTTGTAAAAACATTCTTCTTAATGAAGTTCCAGAACCTTTAGGGGCTACTAAAAATACATCCACATCAGCAGGAGGTATAATGCCTGTTTGTTCGTTAAAAGTAATACCAAAGCCATGAGAGAAATACAAGGCTTTGCCTTTGGTTAAATGTTTTTTAACGGTTGGCCACATCGCTATTTGTGCAGCATCACTTAATAAATAACATATAATGGTTCCTTTTTCTAATGCTTCTTCTATTTCAAATAAAGTAGTACCTGGTACAAATCCATCAGCGATGGCCTTATCCCAACTTTTTGAATTTTTACGTTGTCCAATAATTACATTCACCCCATTTTCTTTTTGGTTCAATGCTTGTCCTGGTCCTTGAACACCATAGCCTATTAATGCAATGGTTTCATTTTTTAATACTTCTTGTGCTTTTGCTAATGGAAATTCGTCACGAGTGACTACATTCTCTTCTGTTCCGCCAAAATTTAATTTTGCCATTTTACTTTAAATTTAATTTGTGTTGTTTTATTATTTAATGAATTGATTGTTATCGAAATTTATTTTTATCTATAGTTGATGATTATTTAATTGAATGATTACATGGTAAATACTGCTTCTCTTTTACCCAAGTATTCGTTTTCAATGACCTCCTCACTAGGTTCTCTTTTTTCAAAGTCTTTTAATTTTTCATGAAAACCACTGCTTTCTTTGATAATAGCCACGCGCGCGCTTCTTACAAATTCTACTAAGCCAAATGGCTCCAAGGCTTTCATCAACTTATTGGTCTCTTCTCTGTGCCCAGTGGTCTCAAATACGATAAAATCCTTTCTAATGGCCACCGCGCGCGCACCATATTCTCTTAATAATCTTTCTACTTTTACTTTCTCCGTAATTTCTTCCGATAATACTTTATACAAAGCCAATTCCTGCCATACTATTTCATCGTTGGTATTGAAATACGCTTTTAATACTTCTACTTGCTTTTCAATTTGTCTTACCACTTTTAATACGATATCACGTGATTCCATTACTACAATGGTAAAACGATGTATGCCCGCAATTTCTGAAGGCGAGGTATTTAAACTTTCGACATTTATTTTTCTGCGCGAAAAAGTAATGGCAATACGATTTAACAACCCTACTTGGTTTTCGGTATACACTGTAATAGTATATTCTTGTTTTTCCGTATTTGTTTCCATAGTATCTAGTTTTATATTTTAGGTCAACTTTACTTAATTATTTGAGCTCCTCTTTTAGACTCACTCGAATTTTTCTACCGAATATTTTATTTTAATCTTATTTCTGAAACGCTACAACCCTGTGGTACCATAGGAAATACATTGTATTCTTTACCTACCATTACTTCTAATAGATAAGACCCCTTATGGGACAACATGGTGTGTATTGCTTGCACTAAATCTTTTCTGTCTTCTACTTTAGCCCCCGCAATACCGTAGGCTTTGGCTACCATTACATAATCGGGGCTTTCTATATCTACAAAAGAATAACGCTTCTCATTAAATAATTCCTGCCACTGACGTACCATACCTAAAAACTGATTGTTTAAAATCATAATTTTTACCTCCACGCCTGTTTGCATAATAGTTCCAAATTCTTGAATGCTCATTTGAATGCCCCCATCACCTATAACACCAATCACAGTTCTTTCTGGAGCCCCAAACTTTGCACCGATGGCCGCTGGTAAACCAAAGCCCATGGTACCTAATCCACCAGAGGTTACATTACTTCTAGATTCATTGAACTTTGCATACCTACAGGTTACCATTTGATGTTGTCCAACATCTGTAACCATCACTGCATTGCCCTGGGTGGTTTCATTTACAATTCTGATCACTTCTCCCATGGTCATTTCTTTTCCAGTAGGATACAATTCCTCTTTAATACATTGATCGTATTCTTTTTGATTATAATCAGCAAATACTTTTAACCAATCCGATCTATCTTTTTCTTGTAGGCCTAAAGTAAGCAAGGGTAGGGTTTCTTTGCAATCACCCCAAACACCTACTGTTGCTTTTACATTTTTATCTATCTCTGATGGATCTATATCTAAATGAATCACTTTGGCTTGCTTTGCATATTTATCCAACCTGCCTGTTACACGATCATCAAATCGCATACCTACTGCTATCAATACATCACATTCATTGGTTAATACATTGGGGCCATAATTTCCATGCATACCCAACATCCCAACATTTTGCGGATGATCGGTGGGTAAAGCACTCAAACCTAATATGGTCCAAGCGGCTGGCATACCCGATTTCTCTATAAATTTTTTAAACTCTTTTTCTGCTTTTCCTAAAATCACCCCTTGTCCAAAAATTACCAATGGTTTTTTTGCATTATTAATTAAAACAACTGCTTCATCAATGTATTTTTTTCGAATCACCGGCTTTGGTCGATAACTTCTGATATGATTACAAAGCGTATACCCTTCATAATCGAAAGATTGTATTTGTGCATTTTTTGCAATGTCTATTAATACCGGACCTGGTCTGCCACTTTTTGCTAAATAAAATGCTTTGGCCAATATGCCTGGAATTTCAGTAGCATCTGTTATTTGATAATTCCATTTGGTTACCGGCATAGTAATATTAATAATATCTGTTTCCTGAAAAGCATCTGTTCCTAATAAATGTGCAAATACTTGTCCTGTGATACATACCAATGGTGTACTATCAATCATCGCATCGGCTAGTCCGGTTACTAAATTGGTGGCCCCTGGTCCACTGGTGGCAAATACCACCCCCACTTTACCCGATGTACGCGCATAGCCTTGCCCAGCATGGATTCCACCTTGTTCGTGTCTGACCAATATATGTTTTAGCTTATCATTATAATCATACAATGCATCATAGATGGGCATGATCGCACCTCCTGGATAACCAAAAATGGTATCCACTCCCTCTGCTATACAAGCTTCTAATACTGCTTGCGATCCTGTTAATTTTTTTGTTGGAACTGCTATTTTTTCAAGTAGCTCCCCTTGTTCTTTTTCTAATGTTTTCGTTGCCATAAATTTCTTTTTTAAGCTTCGTCAGTTACACAACCTTCACTTGCGTCTTTTACCAACTGTGCATATTTCCATAATATACCATTCGTTACTTTTAATACGGGTGCTGGTTGCACTGCTCTTCTTTTTGCAATGGTCGCTTCCTCCACTTTTAAAGTCATGGTTCTTTTGGGTACATTTAATTCAATGATGTCTCCATCTTCAACGAGTCCAATCAAACCTCCTTTATACGCTTCCGGTGTAATATGTCCTATCACAAATCCGTGGGTGCCTCCGCTAAATCTTCCATCGGTAATTAACGCTACCGACTTGCCTAAACCCGCGCCAATAATGGCTGAAGTGGGTTTTAACATCTCTGGCATTCCAGGTGCACCAATGGGTCCTACATTTTTGATCACCACTACATCCCCTGGTTGTATTTTTTTTGAATTGATTCCTTCAATTAATGCTTGCTCTCCATCAAATACACGCGCTGGCCCTTCAAATAGATCTCCTTCTTTACCAGAAATTTTTGCCACACTTCCTCCTGTAGCTAAATTGCCATACATAATTTGTAAATGGCCTGTTGCTTTGATTGGATTTTCTTTTGGATAAATTATTTTTTGTTGGTCAAAATCTAAATTGGGTGCAGCCGCTAAATTTTCTGCAATGGTTTTTCCAGTGACTGTTAAACAATCTCCATGCAACCATCCTTGTGCCAACATATATTTCATCACTGCAGGTACCCCTCCATATTGATGTAAGTCCTGCATTAAATATTTTCCAGAGGGTTTGAAATCGGCCAAGACTGGAATTTTATCGCTGATAGTTTGAAAGTCATCTTGCGTGAAAGCCACGCCCACACTCTTTGCCATCGCAATCATATGCAATACCGCATTCGTACTTCCACCTAGTACCATAATCACTGCTACTGCATTTTCAAATGCTTTACGGGTCATGATATCGCGCGGCTTAATATCGCGTTCTAATAATAATCGAATAGCTTTTCCTGCATCTCTACATTCTTGTTTCTTTTCTTCACTTAGTGCTGGATTAGAAGAAGAGTAAGGTAAACTCATACCCAATGCTTCAATGGCTGATGCCATGGTATTCGCTGTATACATACCGCCACATGCACCAGCACCTGGACAAGCATGTTGTATAATTCCTTTAAAATCGGCGTCTGATAATTGTCCAGCAATTTTTTGTCCCAATGCTTCAAATGCAGATACAATATTTAAATCCTGTCCATTGTAATGACCCGGTGCAATGGTTCCTCCATACAACATAATCGATGGTCTATTTAACCTGCCCATCGCTATTAATGAACCTGGCATATTTTTATCACAACCTGGAACCGTTATAAGCGCATCATAATACTGTGCGCCACAAACGGTTTCAATACTATCTGCAATCACATCCCGACTCACTAAGGAATAACGCATCCCGGGTGTTCCATTGCTCATACCATCACTTACGCCAATGGTATGAAAAGTCAATCCCACTAAATCATTCTCGCAAATACTTTTCTTTACTTGATCGGCTAAAGCATTCAAATGCATATTACATGGATTGCCATCATAGCCCATACTTGCAATACCCACTTGCGCTTTTTGCAAATCGGCATCGGTTAATCCAATACCATAAAACATAGCTTGCGCTGCTGGTTGCGTTGGATCTAAGGTGATCGTTTTTGAATATTTATTTAGTTCCATCTTTATATTTTAATCTTTTAACTTTTATTCTTTTGCTCTTTCTTTTATTCTTTTTTATTTCTATTCTTTTTTCTTTCTGTTCTTTTACGTTCTGCTCTTTAAAAAACAGTTGGTAAAATTACACCCCTTTTATCGCCTAACCTTAAGACGAATGTTTGTTAGATGATGGTAGACTTATGCAATCTTTCATGATGCACATGTCCTTCCCCAGTTACTTGCTTCTCGATATACTCACAAATCAAATCCCCAATGGCTGTGGTGGTATAACTATTCATTGGATCGATGTCTTTGGTCACAAAGCCACTGTTCAAACACCAAGTGGCCGCTTCTCTTACCAAATTGGCTTCTTGGCTTAATCCAAAATGGTCCAATAACATAGCAGAGGATAAAATAGATCCCAATGGATTGGCAATATCTTTCCCTTTTGCTTGAGGATAAGATCCATGAATGGGTTCAAACAATGCCACCGTATTCCCTACAGAGGCAGAAGGCAATAAACCCAATGAACCTGCTAATACCGATGCTTCGTCACTAATGATGTCTCCAAATAAATTTTCTGTCAAGACCACATCAAACTGCGCAGGATTTAAAATGATTTGCATGGCTGCGTTATCAACAAATAAATAATCTACTGCTACATCACTATATTCTTTGGCAATGGCTTGTACTACTTTTCTCCATAAGCGGGAGGTTTCTAATACATTGGCCTTGTCTACTAAGGTTAATTTTTTTCTTCTTTTTTGTGCATGCTTAAAAGCCAAATGTGCAATGCGTTCAATTTCTATTACTGAATAAGAACAATCATCTTTGGCCACAGTGCCATCTTCACTTAAACTTTTAGCACCAAAATAAATACCTCCTGTTAATTCTCTATAAATTACAAAATCTACATTCTCTAAATACTTTGGCTTCAATGGTGTTAAATGTTGCAAAGCAGCATAAGTAGTCACGGGTCTGATATTCGCAAACAATTGTAATTCTTTTCTCAATTTTAACAAGCCTTGCTCTGGTCGCACTTTAGCAGAAGGATCATTATCATATTTTGGATCTCCAATGGCACCAAATAAAATGGCATCACTGGCCAAACATATTTTAATGGTTTCATCAGGTAATGGATTACCTGTTGCATCAATAGCACAAGCACCCATCATTGCCTGCTCGTAACTAAACTCATGCTTAAAATGTGTAGCTATCGTATTTAAAACTTTCATGGACTGCTCCGTCACTTCTGGTCCAATGCCATCTCCTAATATCACCGCTATTTTCTTTTTCATATCCTTTCTAATTAATTCATTTCTATTTTATGATTGATTGGCTTTTTCGTAGGCTTCTATTTCTGCTTTCATGCTTAATAAATAATCGATGTCGTCATATCCATTTAACAAACATGTTTTTTTATAAGAATTGATATCAAATTTTTCAGAAGCCCCTGTTGCATCAATAGTGATGGTTTGTTTTTCTAAATCCACTGTTAAAGTATCCTTGGCTCCAACTGCAAATATTTGTTGTAAGAATGCATCTGTAACCGTGACAGGCAAAACGCCATTGTTTAAAGCATTGTTCTTAAAAATGTCTGCAAAGAAGCTAGATACCACTACTTTAAATCCATAGTCTTGAATACTCCATGCAGCATGCTCGCGGGAAGATCCACATCCGAAATTTTTTGCTGCTACCAATATTTCTCCTGCATATTGTTTTTGATTCAACACAAAATCGGCCTTGGGTTGCGCTTCATTGTCATTTTCATATCTCCAATCTCTGAATAAATTTTTTCCAAAACCATCTTTAGTAGTAGCTTTTAAAAAACGCGCAGGTATAATTTGATCTGTATCTACATTTTCGATACGTAAAGGAATAAACCTACTTGTTATTTTTTGTAATGATTGCATACGATTCTTATTTTCTCTTCTTCAATTTATTTTTAGATTTTTTTAAATCATCTTTGGATTAATTTAAAATTTCTCTGATGTCTGTAATTTTTCCAGTTAATAAAGCAGCAGCAGCGGTTAGTGGACTAGCCAATAATGTTCTAGCCCCTGCGCCTTGACGTCCTTCAAAATTTCTGTTGCTGGTACTGATACAATATTCTCCTGCAGGAATTTTATCCTCATTCATTCCTAAGCAAGCACTACATCCCGCTTGTCTTATTTCTACTCCGGCTGCAGCAAATATTTTATCTAAGCCCTCTGCTTTTATTTGTTTGGCCACTTCTTGCGATCCTGGTACAATTAATGTTTTAATACCTGCATGTTTTTGTTTGCCTTTTATAATAGAAGCCACTAATCTAAAATCTTCAATTCTTGAATTGGTGCAAGAACCTATAAATACATTTTGTACGGGCATACCTATTAAAGTTTGTCCTGCTGTTAAGCCCATGTATTTTAAAGCCTTCTCATAATTTTGTTTTTCAGTAGTATCCGTAAAACTTTCAATAGTTGGTAGTTGGCCTTGTATAGATAAGCCCATACCTGGATTGGTACCGTAAGTAATCATCGGATCAATATCTTCTGCTACGATATTTATTTCCATATCAAATTTGGCATCTGCATCCGTATACAACTGCTTCCAAGCTGCTAATTTTTCTTCCCATGCTGCGCCCTTTGGTGCAAACATTCTTCCTTGCATATAATCATAGGTAGTTTGGTCGGGCGCTATCATGCCCCCTCTCGCACCCATTTCAATACTCATATTACATATAGTCATACGCGCTTCCATACTTAAGGCACGTATAGCCGAACCTGCATATTCTACAAAATAACCAGTAGCACCACTTGCCGAAATTTGTGCAATGATATATAAGATAATGTCTTTGGATACCACTCCATTTTTTAAAGCACCATCTATATTAATGCGCATTAGTTTTGGTTTGCTTTGCATGATACATTGCGCCGCAAATACCATTTCTACTTCACTTGTTCCAATTCCAAATGCAATGGCTCCAAATGCGCCATGTGTAGAAGTATGACTGTCGCCACATACGATGGTCATGCCTGGTTGCGTAATACCTAACTCTGGTCCTATGACATGAACAATGCCTTGGTATTGATGTCCTAAGCCATATAATTCAACCCCATGCTTTTTACAATTTTCAATTAAAGTATCTACTTGAAATTTTGACAAAGCATCTTTGATAGGTAGTTCCTGATGTAGGGTTGGCACATTGTGATCGGCTGTAGCTACAATTTGTGCAGGCCTAAATAATGGTACCCCTCTTTTTTCAATACCACTAAAGGCTTGTGGACTGGTTACTTCATGTATTAAGTGTTTGTCAATGTATACGACCGAAGGACCATCTTCAATGATCTTTACTTCATGCTTGTCCCAAATTTTATCAAATATTGTTTTTCCCATTTCAACTATTAATTTTTCTTATTTTATTTTTTATAGTCTGCTGCCATCTTTTGTAAATCTTCTTCCTTTACTTCTTTCATTTGATCGGCTACTTGTACAAAAATTGGATATAAAATATCAATGTCGTTTCTGGTATATTGAAATCCTAATTTTTCAAAGCGATGCGCCAAAGCACTGCGGCCGCTTCTGGCCGTTAAAACAATTTTACTATCTTCTGCACCTACTTCTGCAGGATTGATAATTTCATAAGTTTGTGCTTCCTTCAAAAATCCATCCTGGTGAATACCTGATGAATGAGAAAAGGCATTAGCTCCTACAATGGCTTTATTAGGTTGTACCATCATTCTCATCATTTCAGAAACTTCATGACTGATTGGATTTAATAATTTAGCATTGATATTGGTGTAATAACCTAAATATTTATGTTGATTCAATACCATCACCACTTCTTCTAATGCTGTATTACCTGCTCGCTCACCCAATCCATTAATGGTACATTCTATTTGTCTTGCTCCACCCATTACACCTGCAATGGAATTAGCAGTAGCTAGTCCTAAATCATTATGACAATGACAGGATAAAATTGCTTTTTCAATACCTGCCACATGATTGACTAAGTAGTCCATTTTTGCTTGATATTGATAAGGCAAACAATAACCTGTGGTATCAGGAATATTTAAAGTAGTAGCACCTGCTTTTACGACCGCTTCTATCACTCTTGCTAAAAATTCATTCTCTGTTCTTCCTGCATCTTCTGCATAAAATTCTACATCGTCTGTAAAATTGCGCGCCAATTTTACGGCAGCAATAGCACGTTCAATAATTTCTTCACGAGTAGTATTGAACTTGTATTTGATGTGCAAATCGGAAGTGCCTATTCCTGTGTGTATTCTAAAACGCTTGGCAGGTTTTAAGGCTGCTGCTGCTACTTCAATATCATTTTGCACTGCTCGAGACAATCCACAAACCACTGTATTTTTTAAAGTTTTTGCAATTTGATTCACCGATTCAAAATCACCGGGACTAGAAACTGGAAATCCAGCTTCTAAAATATCCACTCCTAGTTCTTCTAAACGTACCGCCAACTCCAATTTTTCCTTGGCATTTAGCTTACAACCTGGCACTTGTTCTCCATCTCTTAAAGTGGTATCAAAAATGAACACTTTTTGGTTCTGCGTCTGACTCATCATTAATGCATTTATTTTATTACAGATTTAATGCTCTTTTCATGCTTGTTGGAAGCAACAAATCGCATACATCTTATTGATTTTGAACCTTTTACAGATAAAAAACGGGCTTAAGGCCCGTTTATTGCTCAAATTTACCCACAATTCACAAGTAATTCACATTATTATTATAGTTATTTTACATTGTGTAATGAGGGTAGATTTAGATTAAATGATTGATTATCAATAACTTGAATATAAATTAGCTACGATGCCCAACCTTAGTACGGAGGCAATATTTATTTTAGTCAAATCCCTGGAAAGGGCCGAGAAACGCAACTTTAAATTGTATGTGAAGCGCAATTCTGTGTCTGCCGACTTAAAAATTATTCATCTTTTTGATGCTTTGGACAAAATGAAGCAGTACGATGAAGAGGAATTATTGCGCAAAAATGAGTCCATTCAAAAGCAACAACTCTCCAATTTAAAGGCGCATTTATACGATCAAATTTTAGCTAGCTTAAGAATTGTAAAGCAAAATGAAAATATAGATTTACAAATTCATGAACAACTAGACCACGCTAAAATTTTATACAATAAAGGTTTGTACCTACAAAGCCTTCGTTTATTAGAAAAAATAAAAACACTTACCAAGCAAAATAATCAGGTTACTTACTTATTACAAGTTTTATTTTTAGAAAAGAAGATTGAGTCTTTACACATTACGCGTAGTATGCAAGATCGTGCTAGACAATTGAGTGAAGAAATTGATGATGCCAATATTAGATTAGAACATATTGCTAAAGTTTCCAATCTTTCTTTACAACTATATGGTTGGTACATTCAGCATGGACATGCGCGTAACAATGAGGATAGGCTTGCCTTAGATGCATTAATAGAAAATCCAATATTAGAGCAAGTAAAATTATCCGAAGGTTTTTATGAGCGCTTATATCGTTACCAATGTCATTGTTGGTATGGATTTATTACCCAAGATTTTTTATTGCATTATAGATATTCTCAAAAATGGGTGGACTTATTTGAGAAGGAAGAAAATATGAAAGTAAATGAGACAGCTTTATACATTAAAGGCTTACACAATTTAATTAGCGCTCATTTTGATTTAAGAAATTTTCAAAAATTTAATGATACCATTACCCTATTAGAAAATTACAGCAATACACCTATCGTATTAAATAATAAAAATAATTTAATACAAAGCTTTATTTACTTATACATTGCTAAGATTAATAAACATTTTTTAGAGGGCAGCTTTAGCGAAGGATTGGCCATGATACCCACGATGGAAGCCCAGTTAAAAGAAATTGAACTTTACTTAGACAGCCATCGAGTACTGGTATTTTATTATAAAATAGCTTGCTTGTACTTTGGTGCAGGAAAACATGCTAAAGCCATTGATTATTTAAATCGCATCATTAATTGGAAACTAAACCTAAGAGATGATTTACAGTGTTATGCGCGCTTGCTTCATTTAATTGCACATTATGAATTGGGCAATATGGAAGTGGTGAATTATTTATCTAAGTCGGTATATCGTTTTATGTATAAAATGAAAAGCCTTAGTACAGTAGAAGAAGTATTATTTAACTTTTTACGAAAGTCCATTCAAAGTGGTGGAGAAGCCAATAGCTTATTAGCCAATAAGGTAACTATAAAAAAATCTTTTGCTCATTTATTAGAAACCCTACAACCCCTTGCTCATAATAAATTAGAAAGCAGGGCCTTTATGTACTTAGATATTATTTCTTGGTTGGAAAGTAAAATTCAAGGTAAAGAAGTGCAAGTCATTATCCAAGAAAAATTTATAAGGAAATAGCGCCTTGCTTATTTTTTATCAATACTATTAAGGTTGAATTTTTCCGGTAGCTAAATTAAATTCTTGCCCCGAGTACATCATCTTAAAAGGTTTTACAACTTTGCCCCATTGTTTTTTTTGTGCAGCCCAATCTGCTGGATCATAGATCATGGCATAAGACAAGCCCCATATTTTAAATTTTCCTGCTTCTACAATCATCGCTGTTGATTCATCCAACCCCACCCCTAAAGTAGTTGGATACTGTTCTATAATGGGTATTAAATCAAATTGTCGATTGCGTACCAATACATGTTGATCTAATGCGGTATTGGTCATAAATGAAAAGGCTGGTTTGAAATGATAGGTTTGTGTTAAGTCTTTTCGAGCATCCCCACCAATTAATAAAGACCCCATAATGGTGGCCCCTGCTGAAGTACCCATAATCACACCCCCTCTGTCTAATAAAGCAATAAACTCATCGTATAATTTAGTACCCTCATAAGCTGCTGCAATTAAATCTTGATCGCCCCCGCCAAAATATAATCCCTTTGCTTGACGCATTAACTCGATATTTTTAGGATCATCGGCTATTTTTTTATCTCGCGTATGAATGGTGGAAAGATTGGTAAAGCCTCTGGAGCTAAATTTTAATAAATGCTCACCCTTTTGAATATACTCCTCATCCTCAGTGGCAGTAGGGATATACACGATGGGTTGATCCTTGCCTCCACAATAATTCGCAAAAAAAGTAAATAAGGAATCGGGGATTGTGCCGCCTCCAATAATAATTAATTTTCCCTTATAATTATAAAATGGATTGGTTGTTACAGCAGTAGTAGCTTGTGAAAACAATTGTATACTAAAAACCAAAAATAAAATAATCGATAAATAGATTGGTCTATTATTTTTTTTCATGAAGCCTTTTTTATGAATGTACCCCCTTACAAAAGAAATAATCTAATTCTATTTAAACATATAACTCTTCAATTTCTTTCGCAAAATGATCTAACACAATTTTACGTCTGATACTTAATTTAGGCGTCATCTCCCCACTGTTGACGTTCCACTCCCTTGGAATCAATGCAAATTTTTTGACTTGTTCTACTTGATTAAATAATTTATTATACTCATCCACCGTGTCTTGTAACATGGTAAGTACCATCGTGTTTTTAATAATCTCCTCATTACTCACATACTCAATACCATGTTGCCTTGCCCATTCTTTTAATTTGGCGAAAGAAGGCACAATTAATGCAGACACGAATTTCTTATTGTCTCCTATCAACATTATCTGCTCAATGAAAGCGCTTTCTTTCATTTTATTTTCAATAGGTTGAGGTGCCACATATTTGCCACCACTGGTTTTAAATAATTCTTTTTTACGGTCTGTAATTTTCAAGTACCTGCCATCTATAAGTTCTCCAATATCTCCGGTATGTAACCAACCATCAATAATCGTTTCTGCGGTTAAGTCGGGGCGTTTGTAATAACCCAACATCACACTAGGTCCCGCCACACAAATTTCACCGTCCGCTTCGAGTTTATATTGCACCCCATTGATCACTTCGCCCACTGTTCCAAATTTAGTTCCACCTGGTGTTCTTAAATTAATACTAATAATTGGACTATTTTCTGTTGGTCCATATCCTTCATATACAGGTATTTGCGCCGCATTAAAAATGCGCAATAATTTAACTTGACAAGCTGCGCCTCCTGTTACAATAAACTTAACATTTCCTCCTAACGCCTCTCTCCACTTATTAAATATTAATTTATTGGCTAATTTTAGTTGAGTACGATACCACCAGGAGCCTGGAATTAAATTATCATATTTTTCTCCCAATGCCACGGCCCAAAAAAATAATTTTCTTTTAATACCCGTTAACTCCTCTCCTTTCATCATTATTTTTTCAAACACTTTTTCCAATAATCTTGGCACAGTAGAAAAAGCTTGAGGAGAAATTTCTTTTAAATTATCTCCAATGGTTTCTAAGCTTTCGGCATAATAAATACTCATGCCACTAAACATATAAATGTAGGAAGCTACTTTTTCAAAAATATGGTTCAATGGTAAAAAACTTAAAACTTTATCGGCAGGCGCATCAGGAAATGGGAAAGTGTCTTTTCCAGATCTCAAATTAAAATAAATATTTTTATGCGTTAACATCACGCCCTTGGGTGTTCCAGTGGTACCCGAGGTATAAATAAAAGTAGCCACTTGTTCTACTGGAATACTTTTTTTAATAGTAGCCACTTGTTCTAGTAATGCATTGTCATTTTTTAATAAACTAGACCAATGTTTTGCTCCAGGGATGGTATCAAAAGTGTATACTTCTTTTAAGCAATCTACTTCCCCTTTTATAGACATGACTTTATCATACAATTCTTGATTGCTTGCAAACATATATTGTACCGATGCATCTTTTAAAATAAAGCTAAGTTCAATTGGGTTGGTGGTAGGATAAACCGGCACCCAGATAACACCCAATTGCTGTGTGGCCATATCCGCTATTAACCACTCTGGGCGATTGGCACTTATAATGGCTATTTTATCACTTCCTTCCGGGGTAAAATTATTTGCAGATAAGCCCAAACTTAATAAGCCTGCGCTTAACTGATTTACAGTATTGGAAACTTCTTGAGTAGAGTACTTCCTCCAGGTTCCATTTTCTTTACCCGACAACATATCCTCTTTAGGGAAATGTTGCAATTGATAATCGATACAATCGAATAGTCTTTTATATTCCATAGTGCAAGTAATATTGAATAACAAATTACTAAGAATGGGGCAGAAAAAAAAGAAATTGGGGCAGAAAAAAACCCAGCGATTGGGCACTGGGTTAAGTATTTTGAAGCAGCTTAATAAATCAAATGGGTCAATAATCCATCTCTTAGCTTTGGTTCAAACCAGGTGCTTTTTGGCGGCATCACTTCACCCGCATCGGCGATATTAAACAATTGGTCGATGGTAACTGGGTATAAACTAAAGGCAATAGCCATTTCTCCACTGTCTACTCTTTTTTCAAGTTCGGCTAATCCGCGAATACCTCCAACAAAATCAATTCGTTTGTCGGTTCTCTGATCTAGGATGCCTAAATATTTAGCTAATATATTGTTAGACAATATGGTAACGTCCAACACGCCAATAGGATCGGTTGTATAAGTTCCTTCTTTAGCAATTAATTGATACCATTTTGTATTTAAATACATTCCAAAACTATGCAGGGTTTTTGGTTTAAACGCAGCCTCTTGTAGTGTAATATCAAACTGAGTAGCTAATGCTGCTATCAATGCTTCTGCGGTTTGACCATTTAAATCTTTTACCACCCTATTGTAATCCATGATTTGCAATTGATTCGATGGAAATAAAGTAGTTAAAAAATAATCTGAAATTTTCTTTTCCTCATCACCAGGTTTTGGCGCAAATTCACTTAAACTCAATTTTACTTTTGCTGCAGAAGCGGCTCGGTGATGCCCATCGGCAATATACGTGCAAGGAACTTGGCTAGCAAACAAATGGGTAATTTGATCAATGGTAGTTTCATCGCTCACTGCCCAAACCGTATGCTGTATGCCATCTTCGGCTGTAAAATCATACACTGGATTTTTTGTGGTTTTCCACTTATCGATGATAGTATCTAAATCATCTTGATGGCGATACGCTAAAAATACATTCCCCGTTTGTGCCCCAGTGGTTTTGATATGATTGATTCTATCTAATTCTTTTTCAGGTCTGGTAAATTCATGCTTTTTTATAATACCATTATTATAGTCGTCGATACTACTTACACATACTAAACCAGTTTGTGCACGACCCTCCATAATTAATTGATAAATATAATAGCAAGGTTTAGATTCTTTGAACAACACATCGCGTTGCATAAAGGCAGTTAAATTATTCAATGCCAATTCATATACTTCTGCACTATGGATATCGGTGGTTTCAGGTAAGCCAATTTCACTTTTTGTAATATGCAAAAATGAATACGCATTACCTACTGCTTCTAATTTAGCTTCTGCACTATTTAAAACATCGTATGGTTTACTAGCAACTTGTTTTGCTAATTGAGGCTGTGGACGAACTGCTTCAAAGGGACTAATTTTTGCCATGGGCGCAAAGTTCGTTCTTTTTTACGAAGATTTAATTTTTTTCAGCGAATGATTTCATCAAGTCGCAAAATGCTTGCACACTTGATAATGGGAGTGCATTGTACATACTTACACGTATGCCGCCCACCGTTCTATATCCTTTAACACCAATCATTCCCTCGCTTTTACACAAGGTTAAAAAAGAAGCTTCTAAAGCTGGATTGGTTAAAAAGAAAACAGCGTTCATGATGCTTCTATCTTCTTTGGCAATGGGACAATAAAAAGCAGGTAAGCTGTCAATGGTATGGTATAATAAATTTGCTTTTTCTTGATTGCGCTTTCCCATTTCAGCTAAACCACCTTGCGCTTCAATCCATCTTAGCGTTAATAAACTAACATATATTGAAAATACAGGTGGTGTATTTAATAGTGAACCAGCTTCAATATGTTTTTGATAATTTAATATCGCAGGAATTTTTCTGTTTATTTTTCCTAAAATTTCTTTTTTCACCACTACCATGGTTACCCCAGCAGCCCCCATATTTTTTTGGGCACCCGCATAAATTAAATCGAATTGTTTAAAGTTAGTTGGCCTACAAAAAATATCAGAACTCATATCCCCAATTAATAAGGCATTCGTCTGAGGATATTGATGCCATTGGGTTCCCTCCACCGTATTGTTGGTGGTAATATGCAAATAAGTTGCATTGGCTGGAATGTCTAATTGCTTATTAATGTAGGTATGTTTTTTATCAGCCGTATCAGCCACTACTTTTACTGGACCAAAAATACTGGCTTCTTTTACTGCTTTGTTGCCCCAAACTCCATTGTCACAAATAGCCGCTAATCCATTTTCATCCAAAAGATTCATAGGCACTTGCATAAATTGCATGGTAGCCCCTCCTTGTAAAAAAAGAACTTCATAAGCATCATCTAATCCCATTAATCTTTTAATAATTTGTTGCGCTTCGGTTACCACTTCTACAAAATGAGAAGTACGATGTCCTATTTCTAAAATAGATAATCCGGTATCATTAAAATTATGAATGGCTGCAGCAGCTTGATCTAAAACCTCTTGAGGTAAAATAGAAGGACCTGAATTAAAATTGTACAATTGCATTAGATAGGAAAGAGTTTATATATTATTGATCTGTTTCGGTTGCTTTAGTTTCGTCGTCGTCAACTGTTGTAACTCCTCCGGAAATAGCATATTTCATGGCTTCTGCTGCATTGATATGCTTTGGTAATTTTTTTATTTTGGATAAGGGCACAATAAATGAAATTCCTGATATAGCATAAGAATGTGGCACATACACAGTTACATGATCTTTTAATCCTAAATGTTCACAGGTTTCTTGTGTAATAAATCCTATTCTCCATATATCTTCTGCATCAATACAAACTAAAACGGGTTTATCAAATTTTTTCTTATTCCCTGCAAAGGCTTCTAAAAAATCTTTGACAGATGAATAAATAATTTTTACGCCTGGCGTTTTTTCTAAAATCTTATCAAAGATGGACATGACCCTTTCTATAAAAAATAAAGAAGACAACCAGCCCACCACTAAAACTAAGGTAATGGCAACAATAAATCCCAATCCTGTTACTTTAGGGATTTGTCCATTGACCGCTGCAAATTTTAGCGGAAAAATTGCATTCAACACATTGGGTAAAAAATTATCAACCCAATTAAATAAACTTACCACCACCCAAATAGTTACTCCAATAGGCGCTAGTACCACCACCCCTTGAAAAAAGCGTTGAGCTAAGGCGGTTAAAATTTTCTGTTTGGTGAATTGGTGCCTGATACTGGGCATTTTATACTGGTTTAAGCCTCAAATTTCAAACAAATTTGCCATTCGGCATAAATAATAAAAAAATAAGCCTGGAAACTTTGAAAACCTAATTAGTTTCCATAGTTTTGCGCCTTCAAAACCTCCTATGCAAGATAGAATTCATAATAAAGCCCGTGAATTGATGTTCCAAACAGGGGTGAAGCATGTTACCATGGATGATTTAGCCAATCAATTGGGGATTAGCAAAAAGACCATTTACCAGTATTACAAAGATAAAGATGCCTTGGTGAGCTCTGTGGTTGAAATTGAACTAGCCAACCACGTACTTTTTTGTAATGAAAGTGTGGTAGCTGCAGACAATGCGGTGCATGAAATATTCTTATTAATGAGAGTGATACAAGAAATGTTTAATAGAATGAATCCACTCGCCTTATTTGAAATTGAAAAGTATTACCCAGCTGCCTATGAAAAAATTAAAAAACATAAGGACGATTATATATTTTCTATGATAAGCGCCAATTTAGAAAAAGGTATTAAAGAAGGTTTATATAGAAAAGATGTGGATGTAACTATTCTTTCTAAATACAGATTAGAGACCAGTTTAATTCCATTTAACATACATGTTTTTCATCCTTCAAAATTTGATATGTTAAAAGTGAATTTACAAATAATTGAACATTTCGTTTATGGGGTAGCCACTTTAGAAGGACATACATTAATGGATACTTATAAACTTAATTACAATATTATACAACAACAAGAAAATAAAATATAGAATGAAAAATTTATTCATCGGCTTACTTACTTTAATGAGTGCTAGTAATGTAATGGCACAAAATGACAAACTCATCCATGCATTTAGTTTAGAAGAATGTGTGAATTATGCACAAAAAAATAATGTGCAAGTAAAAAATGCATTGCTCGCTGTTGATGTACAAGTACAAACCAATCGTGAAATAGCGGCGGCGGCTTACCCTTCCATTGGAACCAATATAGGTGGAACCGACTTCCTAAAAATTCCTACCTCGCTTTTGCCAGGACAAATTTTTGGTGGAGCGGCTGGAACTTTTATTCCAGTTCAATTTGGTACCAAATACAATGCCAACTATGGTGCCAACTTCCAACAATTATTATTTGATGGACAAGTGTTTGTAGCCTTACAAGCGCGTCAAACTTCCTTAGAAATGCAAAGAAAAAATGCAGCGGTTACGGAAGAGGTGATTAAAGCAAATATTTATAAAATATATTATCAATTATCTGCAAGTAAAACTCAGTTAAATATTTTAGATGCCAATATAGAGCGTTTAAATAAATTGGCACATGATGCTGAAATAATGTACAAAAATGGCTTTGCAGAAAAATTAGATGTGGACAAAGTAAGTGTTCAATTAAACAACTTACAAACCGAGAAAATAAAAGCCAACAATAGCGTTGCCATTGGTTTTATGGGTTTAAAAATGTTAATGGGTATGCCAGTGAAAGATAGCCTTGCTTTAACTGAAGTAATCAATGAGCAAAGTTTAAACACAGATGTATTAGTAGAAAATGATTTTCAATATGGCATTAGAAAAGATTATCAATATTTGAGTACCGTTAAAAAATTAAGTGAATACAATGTTAAGCGTTATCAATTAAGCTATTTACCCACTGTAAATTTTTCTGGCGCCTATTCTAAAAATGCCTTGAGGACTAAATTTGACTTTTTTGAAGGGGGCGATTGGTTCCCTACCTCTCTATTAAGTCTTAATGTAAATCTTCCTTTATTTAATGGTTTTGCTAGAGAAGCCAGAGTGAAAAGAACTAAGATTGAATTAAAGCAGATTGAGAATCAAATGGACGCTTTAAAAAATAATATTGACAATGAAATAACCCAAGCCAAATTAAATTATATATCGTCAGTAGCTACAGTTCAGTTTCAAAAGAAAAATATGCAATTGGCAGAAAATGTTTTTCAACAAACAAAAAAGAAATTTGAAGCAGGCACCGGTTCAAATACAGAAATTTCGGCTGCACAAGCAGATTTAGTAAGTGCTCAAAATAATTTCATGAACGCTTTATATTCTGCATTAATTGCTAAGGTAGACTTATTAAAAGCCTCTGGAAAATTATAAAATCGTAAATAAATACCATAAAATATTAAAAATAAAATAATGAAAAATTTCTCTAAAGTGTTATTAAGCTCCTTTGTACTTTTCGCCATTGCCTGTGGTGGTGGAAATAACAATATTGAAAAACAAAAAGCTAATTTAGCAGCGTTAAAAAAACAAGGTCTTGAATTAAATGTAAAAATTGCTAGCCTTGAAAAAGAAATTGAAAAAGCAGGTGGAGCAGAAACAGTGAAGGCTATTTTAGTATCAGTAAGCCCAATTGCTGCTCAAGATTTTACTCATTATATAGAGCTTCAGGGTAAAGTAGAATCGGAGAGTGTTTCATTTGTAACTCCTCGTGCAGGAGGTGGTCAAGTAAGAGGTTTATTTGTAAAAAGAGGAGACCAGGTTAAAAAAGGACAATTGATATTACAATTAGACAATGCAATGCTTAAGCAAAGTGCGGCGGCAGCCACTTTAAATATTGAAACTTTAAAGGCTCAGGCAACTTTAGCTAAATCAGTTTATGAAAAACAAAAAAATCTTTGGGATCAAAATATTGGCAGTGAAATACAATTACTTACCGCAAAAACCAATGCAGAATCTTTAGCCAACCAATTAAAAGCCGCAGGGGAACAATTGGGCATGGTAAAAGATCAATTGGCTTTTACAAGTATTTATAGTGATGTGGAAGGAGTAGCCGAAGAAGTGAATGTTAAGGTAGGTGAGCTTTTTATGGGCCCAGGTCAAATTAAAATTGTCAACACTACTCAATTAAAATTAACTACCCAAATCCCAGAAAATTATGCTGGCAAAATAAAAGTAGGCACGGAGGTTAGTTTAAATTTTCCTGACATTGAGAAAATTATTAGTACTAAACTATCTGTAATAGGAAATGTTATTGACCCATTAAACAGAAGTTTTTATGTAGAAACAAAATTACCCAGAGACAAAGACTTCAGACCCAATCAAATGGTGCAAGTTAAAATTAAAGACTACGAAAAAAAGAATGCCATTAGTGCTCCTATTAATTTGTTACAAAATGATGAGAAAGGTAAATTCATTTATGTAGCTATTACAGAAAATGGAAAATTGGTAGCGCGTAAAAAAGTAGTTACCGTTGGGCAATATTATGGTAATAATATTGAAATTATTTCTGGCTTAATTGCAGGTGATGTAATTATCACAGAAGGCTATCAAAGTTTATTTGATGGTCAAAATATTACTACTTCCGATAAATAATTATAAATAAAGCTCAATAGATTAATATGTCGACCATTAATAAAATAAAACAAAAGTTTAAAGAATTTAAACCTACCTCTTGGAGTATTACCAATAAGACCACTATCTATTTGATAATGCTATTGCTGAGCTTAGGTGGAATTTATCAATTCCTTACACTTCCTAAAGAGAATTTTCCCGAAGTAGTGATTCCTAATATTTTTGTGCAAACTATTTACGTTGGTAATTCTCCAAAGGATATTGAAAATTTAGTAACACGTCCCATTGAAAAGCAAATCAAAAGCATCAGTGGTGTAAAAATTAGTAAGTTTACTTCTACTTCTCAACAAGACTTTTCGGCCATTACGGTTGAATTTAGTACCGATGTAAAACCAGAATTGGCTTTACAAAAAGTAAAAGATGCGGTAGATAAAGCGAAGGCCGATTTGCCCAATGATTTAACACAGGATCCTAGAGTAATAGAATTGAATATTAGTGACATGCCTATTATGTCTATTAACATTAGTGGTAATTATAGTCCCGTTCAATTAGCAAGATATGCAGACGATTTAAAAGATAAAATAGAAGGTATTCCACAAATTAATAGAATTGATTTAGTGGGTGCTCCTGAAAGAGAGTTTCAAATTAATGTTGATAATTTTCGTATGCAAAGCTCAGGCATCACCTTTGATGACATCAGCGCTGCTATACAAAGAGAAAACCTAGATTTATCGGGTGGTTTATTAGAAGTGGGTAGCATGAACCGTAACCTTCAATTAAAAGGTCAATTAAAAAATGCGAATGACATTGCTAATATTATTGTGCGCAATACCAATGGCGCTCCTATTTATTTAAGAGATGTAGCTGGTATTAAAGATACCGTTAAAAACAATGAAAGTTTTGCGCGTTTAGATGGTAAAAATGTATTGACTTTAAATATTATTAAGCGAAATGGTGAAAATTTAATTGCTACGTCCGATGCGGTGAAGAAAATTGTGGAAGAAGCAAGAGCCAATGATTTACCTAAAGATGTTAAAGCGGTAATTTCTGGAGATCAAAGTATTAGAACCAGAAGTTCGTTCACAGATTTAGTCAACTCCATTGTCATTGGATTTATATTGGTCTTGGTCGTTTTGATGTTTTTTATGGGCGTAACCAATGCCTTTTTCGTAGCCTTATCGGTACCACTTAGTATGTTTGTGGCCTTTGTATTATTGCCTGCAGGAGATTTAGTAGTGGGTTCGCATATTACCTTAAATTTTATGGTATTATTTGCCCTACTTTTTGGCTTGGGAATTATTGTTGATGATGCCATTGTGGTCATTGAAAATACACACCGTATTTTTGTTCAAGGCAAAGGAAAATTAACTGCTACCACCTCGGCAAAAATGGCTGCTGGTGAAGTGTTCATTCCTGTATTAGCGGGTACGATTACCACTTTAGCGCCTTTCTTCCCCTTATTATTCTGGCCTGGTATCATTGGTAAGTTCATGGTGTATTTACCTACGATGTTAATTTTTACATTGGCAGCCTCTTTAGTAGTTGCCTTTATTATGAATCCTGTTTTTGCTGTTGATTTTATGAATCATGAGGAAGAAAAATCAACAGCCCCTAAATCGGCCATGTTTAAGAAAAAGAATTTCTGGATTCCTATTGGTATAGGTATTTTACTTGACTTGATGGGATTCACTTTCTTAGGAAATTTATTGATTTTCTTTATGATTTTGGTAGTGGCTAATAAATATTTCATTACCGATTTAATTGAGAAATTTCAAACCACTACCCTTCCTAAACTCATGGAAAGTTATGAAAGAATTTTGCGTCGTGCATTAAGTGGATGGAGACCTGCTAAATTAATTATAGGCACTTTTGTTTTATTAATAGTATCCTTCGTGGTTTTTGGAATTAGCATCAGTACCGGTAGAGTAGGTATAGAATTTTTCCCAAAAGGGGATCCCAACCAAGTATATGTTTACTTAAAATTACCAGTAGGTAGTAAAGTAAATTACACCGACTCCGTTACTAAAGTTGTTGAGAAAAAAGTAGCGAAAGCTTTGGAAATGAATAACGATAAAAAGAACCCACTCGTGGAAAGTATCATTAGCAATGTGGCCATTGGTGCTAGTGATCCAATGACTGGGGATAGAAGTACAAGATCGGAACTGGGTCGTGTTCAAGTGAACTTTATAGAATATGAAAAGCGTCATGGAAAATCTACCGCACCTTATTTAGACGCCATTCGTGCTGAAATGAAAGGAATTCCTGGTTCAGAAATTACGGTTACACAAGAATCAAGTGGTCCACCTACAGATCCTCCGATCAATATTGAAATTCAAGGAGAAGATTTTGATAAATTGGTTAAAACAGCCGTAGGATTAAAAAATTATTTAGACGCTGCACAAATTCCAGGTATCGATGGTTTAAAAATGGATGTGGATTTAGTTAATCCTGAATTAACCTTAACAGTTGATAGAGACCGCGCTTTGATAGAAGGCGTAAGTAGTGCCCAAGTGGGTATGCAAATACGTACCGCCTTATTTGGTAAAGAAGTGTCTACCATTAAAGATGGCAAGGAGGAATATAAAATTCAATTGAGAAACGAAGAATTACAAAGAAAAAATTTGGTAGATCTTTTAAATATGCGCTTATCTTTTAGAGATATGGCTGCTGGTGGAATGGTTAAAAACATTCCCATTAGTTCTCTTGTGAAAGTAGAGCCAACCAATACTTTTGGTAGTATTAAAAGAAAAAATCAAAAACGTTTAATTCAACTTAGGTCAAATGTTAAATTAGATCAGGGGTATAATCCAACAGCGGTGAATGTCGTGATTGCTCAATACATTCAAAATTTTAAAGGTATTGCTGATGGCGTAACGGTAAAACAAACAGGAGAGAATGAACAACAATTAGAGACCGTAGCATTTTTAGGTAAAGCATTGGTGATTGCATTAATGCTTATTTTATTGACTTTGGTTTTACAATTTAACTCTATCTCTAAATCAGTTATTATATTAACAGAGATTTTGTTTAGCATCATTGGAGTATTATTAGGCTTTTCTATTTTTGGGATGAAAGTATCCGGTGTCATGACAGGACTCGGTATTGTAGGACTTGCGGGTATTGTAGTGAAAAATGGAATATTGGTAATTGAATTTGCCGATGAATTAAGATCAAGAGGGTATAAAACAAGAGAAGCTGTAATTCAAGCCGGTAAAACTAGAATTATACCAGTATTGTTAACAGCACTTGCTGCTATTTTAGGTTTCTTACCAATAGCCATTGGCTTTAACATTAATTTTGTGACTTTATTTAGTGAGCTTAACCCCCATATTTTCTTTGGGGGAGATAACGTTGCTTTTTGGAAACCATTAAGTTGGACCATTATTTATGGATTGGCTTTTGCCTTTTTTATGACTTTATTTATTGTACCGGCTATGTATATTATTGCCGAACGCTTACGTAGACCCATGCGCCGTCATTTTGGAGGCAAATGGATAAGCTTTTTAGGCATTCCGCCATTAACATTTATTTTTATTCCTTTAATATTTATTACTACATTTATACATAGAAGAAATGAAAAAAGAAGAAAGGCCAATAACAATGCCAATGGAGATAAAATAATAAATGGTTCCTGGTTTTAATATAAATTAATAAAAAAGAAATAACTATGAAAAAAAATGTAGTGGGTAGCTTATTATTATTGTGTTTTTTATCCATTGTAGATATGGCTTGCTCAAATAATAATTCAAATACAAATTCAATGTCGACAGCTAAAATCACCAGCCAAAGTTTTGGAACTTTTGAAGGGAAACCCGTAACAGAGTATACTTTAACCAATGGTAATGGTATGCAAGTAAGTTTAATTAATTATGGCGGTACGCTTACCAAAATAATTACTCAAGCAAAAGATAGTACCTGGGGAGATGTCATTACTGGGTATGATTCATTAGCAGGTTATGTTCAAGAGGGTAATCCTTATTTTGGCGCCACCATTGGAAGGTTCGCAAACCGCATTGCTAAAGGTACTTATACCATTGATGGCGTTGCCTATAAAGCTGTCCTTAATAACAATGGTCAATCCTTACATGGTGGATTAAAAGGATTTGATAAAGTACTATGGGATGCCGTTATTTTACCTGGTGACAGTAGTGTTCAATTAAATTATCTAAGTAAAGATGGCGAAGAAGGTTACCCTGGCAATTTAAAAGTGCAGGTAGTGTATACTTTAACAGCTAATAATGCAGTGAAGATAGAATACACAGCTAGCACCGATAAAACCACTGTGCTTAATTTAACCAATCATGCTTATTTTAATTTAACAGCGGGTAAATCACCTAATATTTATGATCATCTAGTTCAAATAAATGCAGATAAATTTACACCAGTGGATGCTTCTTTAATTCCAACTGGCGAAATTTTAGAGGTTAAAGGAACTCCAATGGATTTCACCCAACCAAAGCGTGTAGGGCAAGACATAGATAAAGTGACTGGCGGATACGATCACAATTGGGTTTTAAATAAAGCAGAAGGTTTGCAAGAAATTGCGAATGTATATGAACCAACTAGCGGACGTTATTTAACTGTTGCTACTACCGAGCCTGGCATTCAATTTTATTCTGGTAATTTTTTAACAGGTTCTCTAACTGGAACTAAGAGTGGAATTATTTATAACAAACATTATGCATTGACTTTAGAAACACAGCATTTCCCAGATGGCCCTAATCAGCCTAGTTTCCCAAGTACTTTATTAAAGCCAGGTGAAACCTATCACCAAACAACATTGTATACTTTTTCTACGAAATAATTTGTAAGATTTTTAAATCACTTAAAAGACTAGCTTCCTAAAAAGAGCTGGTCTTTTTTTATTTAAGTCAATGGCCACCATAGGTATGTTCCCCAATTAAATTAATACGCCCTGGCGACTGCACTGCCAAAATAGCATTATAATTAAAGTGAGCTAAAAAATGGGTTTTAATAGCTGACATCTAATAACATTGTTATTTTTAAATTTTTGATAAGCAGGCTGCTGCTGCCTCTAAGGTTTCCATTTTTTTTGCAAAACACAAACGTATTACTTTATGATCGGTAGCATTTTGATAAAAAGCGGACATGGGTATTACCGCTATACCAAAATCTTTGACCAATCTTTCAGCAAATATTGTATCCGCTTCATCTGATATTGCTTCATAACTGTAACTTTCAAAATAGGATCCAGAAGAAGGAATATATTTAAATTGAGTACCGGCCAATAAGCTTCTTAAATAATCTCTTTTCTCTTGATACATATTACCTAGTGTTAAATAGGCTTCCTTATTATTCATGTATTTAGCAATACCTAACTGTTTGGGGGTATCACAACTAAATGCATTGAACTGATGTACTTTTCGGTATTCTTTCATTAATGCAGCTGGAGCAACACAATAGCCTAATTTCCAACCTGTACAATGATAGGTCTTACCAAATGAAAAACAAACAAAACTGCGTGCAAATAAATCGGGATACTTCATCGCCGTCTCATGTTGCTTATTATCATAAATTAAATGCTCGTATACTTCATCACTAATTAAATACAAATTATTAGTAAGTACTATTTCTTGTAATTGTAATAGGTCTTGCTTAGTCATCACTACCCCAGTTGGATTATGGGGTGTATTGACCAATATTGC
Organism: Sediminibacterium ginsengisoli; assembly: GCA_945865545.1. GTDB lineage: Bacteria > Bacteroidota > Bacteroidia > Chitinophagales > Chitinophagaceae > Sediminibacterium > Sediminibacterium ginsengisoli_F. The sequence continues at coordinate 37,323 of CAMBEQ010000022.1, forward strand.
TTTTGTTTTTTTTGTAATGGCTGCAATGACTTTATCCCAAGGTATCGTATAGTTGGGAAATTCTAAAGCAATAGGTACAACCACGCCTCCATTAAAAGTAATATTAGGGATATAACTATCGTAAGCAGGTTCAAAAATAATTACCTCGTCTCCTTGTTGAATAATAGTGGAGAAGGCATTAAAAATAGCATAAGTACCTCCTGGAGTAATAGTTATTTCCGTTTCAGGATGGATAGTAGTCTGGTATAAAAAATTTATTTTTTCGGCAAGCCTTTCTCTTAACAGAGGTAGGCCATAGGTATGCGCGTATTGATTGCCGCCTTCCTGCATAGCTTCTGAAACACTGTTAATTAATGTTTCACTCATAGGAAAATCGGGGAAACCTTGTCCTAAATTAATGGCATTGTGCTTTAGCGCCAATTGGCTCATGACTGTAAAAATACTCGTGCCAATGGAAGGGAGCTTGGATTGCATTAATTAAGGAATATTAAAAAGTAAACTGGTTGGATAAACGCTTTAACTCTATTTCTGCAATTTTTGCATTGAAACGCAAACTTACCAATCTAAATCCAGCACTCTCAAAACTTTGTTGAGCTTGCTTTACATCTACCATGGTAGCTTGGCCCAACTTATATTTTTGCATCACTAAATCCAACAAGGATTGTGATAATTCATAGTTTTTAATTTCTATGGGAGTTTGCTTTAAACTATTTTGATAACTCTGATAAGTTTTAAATAATTCGGTGGCTAAATCTTGCTCCGTATTTTGTAATTGAATTTTTGCAGACTTGGTATTAATTTCAGCATTTTTGATGGCACGCTTGTTCGCACCACCATTATAAAGTGGAATGCTTAAATTAACCCCTAAAAATGGACCATAACTTTCATTTAATAATATAAATCCAGCTGCAGACTTATTGCTATTATAATTATATCCGGAATTGGCTCTTAATGTTGGATAAGTTAAGGATCTAGTTTCTTTTTCTAGATATTGATTTACATTAATTAGTTGTTGTGCTGATTGCAATAATGGATGATCTTTCATCTTTTCTTCCACTGCAGATAACAATAATTTTTCGTCTACTTTAATGCTATCGTTAATGAAAATAGTAGTCGTAGCAGGTAGTACAATGGTATTTAACAAATCGGCTTTAGCTTGATCAATGATTAATAATTGATTTTGTTCGGCTTGAACTAAGGCATTTAAATCTAAATTTGATTGTAAGAAATCGGCTTGATTTGCCGCTCCAATTTTTTGACGTGTTTCAATAATATCTACTCTTTCTTTAGAAGTTTCAATTGATTTTTGAATCGTTTTTAAAAAGGCTTGTTGTCTAACTACATTATAGTATTGTTGCATTACTGTTGAAATGGTATTCAACAATTGTGATTCAAGCAATGATTTATTTTGACGCTCAATACTTTCTAATCTATTTTTAGTGGCCTTTACTCTAAATCCATTAAATAAAATCATATTGGCAGTCAGACCACTATTTAAAGTACTACCGTCAACACCATCACGTGAAGTGTTCCGATTGGCATCTGGGAATGTTTGATTAATAGTGGTTATGGTATTGTTATTCGTAGTGGTATTGGTAATAGTAGGTAAGCCCCCAGCCACACCAATATTATTATTGTTTTTAGCAATGACTAAATTATTTTCTACCAATTGAATATCATAACTATTTTGAAGCGCTGTTTGAATAGCATCACTCAAGGTTAATGTCTTTTGAGCAGCAATATGATTACTTGATAGAAGAACCAAACAAGCGAAAAGAAATAAGGAAGTTAATTTTTGCATACTTTAAAATTAAGATAGCGATGTAGAAATTCAATAAAAATTACATCAGTGGTTATAGTTTAGTTTTGGCGACTTCTACCCCACCAAAGTTCCAATAGCGGCTCCTTGTACTACTTTTAATAAATTTCCAGGTTGATTCATATCAAAGACAATAATGGGTAATTTGTTTTCCATACACAGTGTAAATGCGGTGGTATCCATTACTTTTAAATTTTTTGATATACAATCTTGAAAACTAATAGTATCAAATTTAACAGCTGCAGGATTTTTTTCTGGATCACTATCATACACTCCATCCACACGGGTTCCTTTTAATATCACATCTGCTTTCATTTCTATAGCGCGAAGCGAACCTGCCGTATCGGTAGTGAAATAGGGATTGCCGGTACCAGCTCCAAATATAACCACACGCCCTTTTTCTAAATGACGTAATGCTTTTCGACGAATATAAGGTTCTGCTACTTGCTCCATTACGATGGCCGATTGCAAACGGGTATAGACACCTATTTTTTCTAACATAGCTTGAATCGCCATAGCATTAATCACGGTCGCTAACATGCCCATATAATCACCATGCGCTCTTTCAATACCACTATCGGCCTCATTCATTCCTCTATAAATATTACCCCCGCCAATAACGATAGCTACTTGTACCCCCAATTCCACTACTTGCTTAATTTCAATTGCATATTGTTCAATTATTTTAGGGTCAAATGGGTCTCCATTTTTTTGATTTCCCAATAAAGCCTCTCCTGATAATTTCAATAATACACGCTTGTATTTTGGCAACATAGCTATACTTATTTTGTACTTGCAAGATAAGAATTTTAGGGCAACAAAAAAGGGTCCCGATTGCTCAGGACCCTGTCTATTCAACGAATTCTTTTAAATTTTTTACAATTAACCCAAAGCCACACGTTTGAATTCGGTCACTTTTAATGCACCATCCACTGATTTTACATATTCTCCTACTGTTTTACCACCATCTTTTACGAAAGCTTGTGCTAGTAAGGTTTGCTCTTTAAAGAAAGCATTGATTTTACCTTCTGCAATTTTAGCAATCATTTCTTCTGGTTTTCCAGCCATTTTTGGATCTTCCTTCATGGTGTCTATAATAATAGCACGCTCACGAGCTACGGTTTCTGCAGGAACTGATTCAGGATCAACTGCCACTGGGTTCATTGCAGCAATTTGCATCGCTAAATCTTTACCCACTTCAGCAGCTTCAGCACTTAAACCAACCAATACGCCCATTCTATAGGAGCCATGAATATAAGATGCTACATAAGCAGCTTCTACTCTTTCGAATTTAGCGACTCCAATTTTTTCACCAATAGAAGCTAATTTATCATTGATCATGTCAGACACTTTAGTGCCATTCACGCTTACTTCATTTAATTCAGCAGCAGATTTTACATTGTTCGCCACTGCAGCGTCAGCAATGCTTTGTGCAAATGCAACGAATTCTGCATTCTTAGAAACGAAATCTGTTTCACAAGAAATACATACAACAAAACCAGTTTTATGATCTGCAGAAGTTTGTGCAATAATCACCCCTTCTTTTGCTTCACGATCGCTTCGCTTTGCGGCTACTTTTTGTCCTTGCTTACGTAACCAATCGATGGCTGCTTCAAAATCGTTATTGGTTTCGGTTAATGCTTTTCTACAATCCATCATTCCAGCACCTGTTGCTTGACGTAATTTATTAATGTCAGCAGCTGTTATTGTACTCATAATAATATAATTTAAAATAAATGTGTAATAAAATTAATTAGGCATTTAATGAACTAAAAACAATTGGGTCATTAGTATCCCATGGACACCAATAACCCAATTGGATAATTAATTATTTACCTGCTGGGCGACGTGTACTTTGAATACGACGCTTAGGCGCACCAGGAGCAGTTGGAGCTGCACCAGCACCACGCTTACCTCTTCCACCTTCAGCATTTGCTTCGGCTTCCATACGTTTTGCTTTTGCTTCGTTTTCATTGTTGCCTTCTTCAGATTCGCTTTCGTCATCTTTAGAAGCTTGACGCTCTGCTAAACCTTCTGCAATGGCTGCAGTAATATAGTTAGTAATGATTGCAATAGATTTGGTTGCATCGTCATTAGCTGGAATAGAAAAATCTACTTTGTTAGGATCACAGTTGGTATCTACCATACCAAAAGTTTGTATGCCTAAACGCTTCGCTTCTGCTAATGCAATATGCTCATGTCCAATATCCACTAAGAATAAAGCTGCTGGTAAACGGCCCAATTGAGCGATACCACCTAATACTTTTTCCATTTTATCTTTATCACGACCTAAGGTCAAACGCTCTTTTTTAGTTAAGCTTTCTGCACTACCGTCGTTTAACATTTTTTCAATGCTTTGCATTTTCTTTACGCTCTTACGAACGGTGTTGAAGTTAGTTAACATACCACCCAACCAACGCTCTGTCGCATAAGGCATGTTTACTTTTTTAGCACACTCGCTTACAATTTCTTTTGCTTGTTTCTTGGTAGCAACAAACATAATTTTCTTACCGCTTTTTGCAATTTGCTTTAAAGCAGCAGCTGTTTCTTGTAAGTGATCGACTGTTTTATTTAAGTCAATGATGTGAATACCTTTTTTCTCAGCGAAAATATAAGGCAACATCTTAGGGTTCCACTTCTTTTTAAGGTGACCAAAGTGTACGCCGGCCTCCAGTAATTGCTGTTGTAATGAAGTGTTATTTTCCATTTGTATAATTTGTTGTAATGAATTAATGTTAAAATTGTTGGATTAACGTTTACTGAACTGGAAGCTTCTACGTGCTTTCTTATGTCCGAATTTCTTACGCTCAACACTACGAGGGTCACGCGTTAGTTGTCCAGCTGCTTTTAAAGCAGGACGCAATTCAGGATTCAATTCAATTAATACACGAGCAATACCTAATTTGGCTGCTTCTGCTTGTCCTTTTAAACCACCGCCTTGAGCGTTGATAACGATATCGTATTTACCAATTAAGTCAGTAGTTTTTAAAGGCGCTTCTACTTGATTTTGTAAATACACTAATGGGAAGTAAGCTTTATAATCTTTATCGTTCACGGTAATTTTTCCACTACCCTTACTAACAAAGACGCGTGTTACTGCTTCCTTACGACGACCAACTGCATTTGTTTGCTTTTCCATTTATTTATATTTGGAATTAATTAAAATTTAAATTCTTTAGGTTGTTGTGCAGTATGAGGGTGTTTGTCACCAGCATATACAAACAATTTCTTAACCATCTTACGTCCTAAACGATTTTTAGGTAACATACCTTTAACCGCTCTTTCCATAATTACTTCTGGACGACGCTTGATTAAATCTTCTGCAGCTTCTTCTTTCTTACCACCTGGGTAACCAGAATAGTTTAAGTATTGTTTATCGTGGAATTTATTTCCAGTCAACTTTACTTTTTCTGCATTAAT
>CAMBEQ010000023.1 GCA_945865545.1 Sediminibacterium ginsengisoli
CAATAATCCATTTAATACTGAATTAAAATGATAAGGATCTATCACTTTAATTCTAATGCCTTTGTGTTCTATTAAACTACCATCGTTTGGTAATGGAATAGTTAATGATTCCATTTTAATATCTTCTTTTAAAATATTTTGTCCTACCATCATGATGGCTGGTATATTAAACCAATTGGCTCCTATCCACTCAAATGAATAAGCCGAGCCTCTTCCAATGCTTACATTGGTAGCTTCAAACAAACACAAGCCTGGATATAGGATACAAGCTTCTATATTTTGTAATGCAGGCGAAGTAGCTACCCATGGTTTATTCCAATCATAAAATAATTGTTCCCGATTCCAATTGCTACAAGCAATTACTTCTAACGGTGCTTTTATATTTTCCACTTCATTAAAATATTGCGCCAGTTCTCCTAAAGTACATTGATGTTTAATAGGAATAGAAAAGCGACCTATAAAACTTTTCATCGTCTTATTTAACATAGGACCTTCTGCCATTTGAAAATTTCCTCCCAATGGATTAGGCCTGTCTAAAATAATAATTTGCTTTTTAAATTGGGCAGCTGCTTCTAACCAATAGGTCATTGACCATAAATAGGTATAAAATCGAACCCCTACGTCTGGAATATCAAAAACTAAGATGTCAATATCTTGTAAATCCTCTAATGTTGGTGCAAATTTTTCTCCATATAAACTTATAATGGGCAATCCTGTAAGGACATCTATTTCATTATTTATTTTCTCGCCATCAACCCCTTTGCTATTAATGCCATGTTCTGGTGAAAATAGTTTTACTATATTAAATCCATTTTTTAATAAAGCTGTTCTACTTTTCTCTTCAGTGCTCGTGGTTGCTGCATCATTGGTTAAAAAGGCAATGGATTTATTTTTCCAGCTAGGTTCGGAGCTTAAAAGATTATCAATACCAAATTGTAAGGACATGTTTATTTACTTTTTTCTTCAAATGCTAAAACCGTTTTTAAATTTTCCATGACATTAAATATAATGGGGCATCGATCATAATGCATGTAGGTCGTAAAAAGTCTTTTATTAAAATCGGGAATATGAAATGCAGGAAACTCTCTACAACCTGCAAAACGATGTTCATACACACTGCAACTATTTTCCACTAAAAAATGACAGGGTATGGAATTAATTACCATTCTGCCAGATTCTCCTTTTGAAATATAAGCTTCGTCAAAGTTTTCCCTAGTTTGACCCAAATGTTTAGCCAAATTATTGGCTTCGGCTTCGTCAATATTCACCATTAAGCTTTTGCAGCAATTGCCACAGCTGGTACAATCTATTTGAGGGCTAATGGTCTCTGAAAGGGAAAATACCGCATTATCTAGTTCCTGGCTGTTAATTTGCCTTAGAAAGCCTTGAAATTCATCGTTTTCGGTCATAAGCTCCACTGCCTTGCTTTTAATGAAATCAAGGTCTACAATGGGGTATTTTGGGTCTGTTTTGATGGTTTAAAGATAAGTGATTAATCGTTTATCCACATAAAAGGGACAATTGGTGAAAAGTAAAATTGGGGTAACCACCGTGCTCATTAGATTTGCAGACAGACAAGGGCCAATTTTGCCCCTAAAGCATTGATAATTATGGCAGAAACTAAGATACCAGTTGAATACAACGAAGACTCGATTAGATCCTTAGATTGGAAAGAACATATACGTTTAAGACCAGGAATGTACATTGGAAAATTGGGAGATGGATCGGCTCCTGATGATGGCATTTATGTTTTAATGAAAGAAGTCATCGATAACTGTATTGATGAACATACCATGGGCTATGGTAAACAAGTAGAGATTTCCATTCAAGATAAGACGGTCACCATTCGTGACTATGGTCGTGGAATTCCTTTGGGAAAAATTGTAGATGTAGTAAGTAAAATTAATACGGGTGCCAAATACGATAGTAAAGCCTTTCAAAAATCGGTGGGTTTAAATGGAGTAGGTACTAAAGCGGTAAATGCCTTAAGTGAAGACTTTTTAGTGACCGCTTTTAGAGAGGGTAAACAACGCTCTGCTAGTTTTAAAAAGGGTCAGCTTATTCAAGAAACAAAAGAAACTAAAACAACAGAAGCCAATGGCACTTTGGTAGTATTTACACCGGATAGTTCCATGTTTAAAAATTTCCATTTCATCAACGAATATATTGATGGGCAACTTTGGAATTATTGTTATTTGAATGCGGGTTTAAGTATTCTTTTTAATGAAAAAAAATATGTAAGTAAAAACGGGTTATTGGATTTGTTAGAAAGAAAAACTAATCCTGATGAACTTCGATACCCAATTATACATTTAAAAGGAGAAGATATTGAAGTGGCATTATCCCATAACAATGATTATGGAGAAGATATATTTTCTTTTGTTAATGGACAATACACCACTCAAGGAGGTACCCATCAACAAGCATTTAGAGAAGCCTATGTAAAAGTGATTCGTGATTATTATAAAAAAGATTACGAAGCATCTGATATTAGAACCAGTATTGTAGCGGCCGTTTCGGTACGTGTGCAAGAACCTGTATTTGAAAGTCAAACCAAAACTAAATTAGGTTCTCAGAATGTGGCGGATGGCGGACCTAGTATGAAGAATTTTGTTACAGAATTTTTAGCCAAAGAATTAGATAATTTTTTACACCGCAATCCAGCAACGGCCGAAGCGTTAAAAAAACGCATCGAACAAAACGAACATGAGCGTAAAGAATTGGCAGGCATCAAAAAATTAGCGAATGAAAGAGCTAAAAAAGCGAACCTGCATAATAAAAAACTAAGAGATTGTCGAATTCATCTTAACGATGAGTTGCCTAATAAGAATAAAGAAATGTTTATTTCTTCACAACAAGGAAGTACCTTATTTATTACCGAAGGAGATTCTGCCAGTGGAAGTATCACTAAATCGCGTAATGTAGATACTCAAGCGGTTTTTAGTTTAAGAGGTAAACCTTTGAACGCTTTTGGTTTAACCAAAAAAGTAGTATACGAAAATGAAGAGTTTAATTTATTACAACACGCTTTAAACATTGAAGAAGGTTTAGAAGGACTTCGTTACAATCAAATAGTAATTGCTACCGATGCCGATGTGGATGGTATGCACATAAGATTATTAATTTTGACTTTCTTCTTACAATTCTTCCCAGACTTAGTTAAAAAAGGCCATGTATTTGTTTTAGAAACCCCTTTATTCAGAGTGCGTAATAAGCAAAAAACTATTTATTGTTACAACGAAACAGAGAAACAAGCTGCCATGAAGGAATTAGGTACCAAACCAGAGATCACTAGGTTTAAGGGTTTAGGAGAAATTAGTCCAGAAGAGTTTGGTAAGTTTATCAATGCCGATATTAAATTGGCTCCAGTTATTTTAGAACAAGGGGATCATATTCAACATTTATTAGAATATTATATGGGTAAAAACACCCAGGAAAGACAAGATTTTATTATCAATAATTTAAAAGTAGAATTGGACAAAGCACATGATACACTTAGTATTTGAAACAGCTAATATAGCAGCATTAGAAGCAGCCATTGCATTGGATGAAACTTTAGCAGGTTACATTGTTGAAATTAAGGACGATTATGCAGTGGGGCCCTTGTTAGATATTTATGAAACAGAAGGTTACCAAGCAAGAAGAAACTGGTGGGCGAATGTTTTAGCATATTCACCGCATTCAGATCAATTGAATATAGTGGATGATAAATTAACGGTACACCAATTAATTCAAAACTTGGAAGAGGATTCTAATGAGGAAGTATGGATATGGATGGGGCAAAATACACACGACGTTTGTGGGTATTATTGGTTGATGAGTCAATTGAAACCTTATCAAGGTAAATTACAAGTATTGTATTTAAACAATCTTCCTTTTTTAAATGAAAAAGGACAATTATTTTATCCAACCCATTTAAGTGAAATACAACCTAAAGAATTCATTAAAGCTAAACGTTTAGCAAGACCTATCACTTTAAGTGAATTCGAATTGGATCCAGATGAATGGAAAAAACTTTGTCAAGAAAATGAAGGGGTAAGGTTTTTAGAAGGAGGCAAGAAATTAGTAAGCATGCCCATTAGTTTTTATGACAAAGAAATTTTATCCTTACTTACTAAAAATGCTCAAAAGTTACCAAGTGCTCTTGCGCATATTTTAAGTAAAATGAAAGTAAAAACAGGAGATACATTTATTGTATTTAGATTAAAAGCTTTAGCCGAACAAGGGAAAATTGTATTGGCAGGTAATTGGGAAAAAGGGTGGAAAGATATGGTCGTGCAAATGCCAGGAGGATCAAGTGTGGTAGTAGAAGATTAAAATTGAATCAGTTTTTAATATATAATAATGAGTGTAGCAGTTTCCAACATAGAAGTAAAAGCAATAGATGAGCGCGGTGCACTCCATTATTTTAGTACGAATAGATCTGGTGAATTTTTATTGGTGTATCGATATGCAGGATCGGTGAGTGGACAACATTACCATACTGGGAAATCGGCAGGAAAAAATCCAGAGGAAATGTTATTAGTGCAAGGAAGTTTAACCATGAATTGGAAAAACTTAGGAACTGGGGAAACAGGAACTTTGCAAATGGAAGCACCTTCGAGAGCTATTATTCAACCCAATGTATGGCATGAAGTAAAAGCTTTAACAGATATTATTTTTATAGAATTAAATAGTTTAGTGGACGGTAGTGAAGATACGCATCGTCTCTAATTAAGTATACATATGGCAAAAGAGAAAAATTTAAGTCGAGTAACAGAAAACGAGTCAGGTGTTCAAGGCCAATACAAAAATTGGTTTTTGGATTATGCTTCTTATGTTATTTTAGAAAGAGCAGTTCCCGCAATTGAAGATGGTTTAAAACCAGTTCAAAGAAGAATCTTACACGCCATGAAAGAAATGGATGATGGAAGATTTAATAAAGTAGCTAATATTATTGGGCAAAGTATGCAGTATCATCCACACGGTGATGCCAGTATTGGCGATGCTTTGGTAAACATTGGTCAAAAAGATATGTTGGTGGAAACCCAAGGTAACTGGGGAGATGTAAGAACAGGCGATGATGCAGCAGCAGCTCGTTATATAGAAGCCCGTTTAAGCAAATTTGCTTTGGAAGTGGCTTTTAATGCCAAGACTACCGATTGGGCATTAAGTTACGATGGACGTAAACAAGAGCCTGTTACCCTTCCTATGAAATTCCCTTTATTATTGGCACAGGGGGCCGATGGTATTGCAGTAGGCTTATCGACCAAAATTTTACCGCATAACTTTTGCGAATTGGTGGAAGCAGCCATTAAACATTTAAGAGGCCGCAAATTTGAATTACTTCCCGATTTCCAAACAGGGGGTATGATAGATACTTCTAATTACAATGATGGTAAAAGGGGAGGCAAGATTAGAGTACGTGCACATATCGAAGAATTTGATAAAAAAACCTTGCTTATTAAAGATGTTCCATATAGTGTTACCACCACACAATTAATGGAAAGTATTACGAAGGCCAATGATCAAGGAAAAATTAAAATAAAAAAAGTAACGGATGTAACTGCTGCGGAAGTAGAAATTCAAATTGATTTAGCAGCGGGTATTTCACCAGATATTACCATTGATGCTTTGTATGCTTTTACCGATTGTGAAATAAGTATTTCTCCCAATGCTTGTGTCATTGTCAATCAAAGACCTCAATTTTTAGGTGCCTCCGATTTATTACGTCATTCTGTAGATCATACCAAAGCGCTTTTACAAGCCGAATTAAAAATTCAATTAAAAGAATTAGAAGACAAATGGCATTTCACTAGTTTAGAAAAAATATTTTTTGAAGAAAAAATATATAAAGAATTAGAAAAAAAGCATGCTACTTGGGATAAAGTGATTGACGCTATTGATGAAGCTTTTCAACCATTTAAGAAGAAGTTTAAAAAGCCAATTGAACGTATCGATTTATTAAAATTAACAGATAAACCTGTAAGAAGAATTTACAAATTAGACATTGACGAATTAAATGCTCAAATAAAATCTATTGAAGAAGAAATAAGAGAAGTAAAGAATCACTTAGCTAATTTGGTGGACTATGCGGTTGCCTATTATGAGAATTTGGTAAAAAAATATGGCAAAGGCAAGGAAAGAAAAACAGAAATTAAAGAATTTGATACCATTCAAGTGAAGCAGGTGGCCATTGCCAATACAAAACTATACATCAATCGAGTTGAGGGTTTTGTGGGTACTAGTTTGAAAAAAGATGAATTTTTATGTGATTGTACCGACTATGATGACATCATTGCCTTCTCTAAATCGGGTGTGATGAAAGTGGTGAAAGTTTCTGATAAAGTTTTTATTGGTAAAGACATTATTCATGCTGCTGTTTTCCAAAAAAATGACGAACGGACTACTTATAATATGGTGTATTCAGATGGAGCTTCTGGAATTGCTTATGCTAAAAGGTTTAATGTAACGGGCGTGACTCGTGATAAAGAATACTTTTTAGCAAAAAGCGCAGAGAAATCGAAGATTCATTATATGTCTGTGAACTTAAATGGAGAAGCAGAATCGGTAAAAATAATTTTGAGTCCCAATTGTACGGCACGTATTAAAGAGTTTGATTTCTTTTTTGACAGCCTAGAAGTGAAAGGAAGAAGTAGTGTGGGCAATCAAGTGACCAAATACCCTGTGAAGGCTGTAAAATTGAAAGAAGCGGGTAAAAGCACTTTATTGGGTCGTAAACTTTGGTTTGATGACAAGTTTGGCCGTTTAAATACAGACGAAAAAGGAATTTATTTGGGTACCTTTGAGGATGAAAAATTACTAGTCATTACCAAAGACGGGAATTACGAGGTAACGGATACGGAAGTAAGTCAACGTTTTGATCCTGAAAAAGTAATTTTTATGGAGAAGTTTGATCCAGAAAAAATTGTAACTGCAGTTTATTTAGACAAAGAAAAATTGCAATTCAATATCAAACGCTTTAATATTGAAACCACTACTTTAAAAACACCATTTACTTTTATCAAAGAAGGGGATGGAAATTATGTAGTTACTGCTTCCACTTTTGCTGAACCTATTTTGGTGGTGCAAACTGGAAGAGGTACTCAGGTAAGAAAAGCGAAGTTTAAAGTGAGTAAAATGGTAGATGTGATGGGATGGAAAGCTATAGGTACTAAATTGGTTGATTTTTCTAAAACGGTGGAAATGAATTGGGAGAATAAGGTAATCATCAAAGATCCCAATGACGCTCAACCAGAATTGTTTTAAATTTAAATAAATAACATGTCAACCATTAATGTAGGTCAATTTAATTTGATGCGTGTAGACCGAAGAGTTGACTTTGGTTTTTATATGGATGATGGTGCGGAAGGCATCTTACTTCCTAAACGTTTTGTTCCTTCAGGGCTTCAAGTGGGTGATACCATTAGTGTATTTGTTTACCACGACTCTGACAACAGGCTTATTGCTACTACACAAGAACCTTTAGCTGTTGTAGGAGACATTGCTGCTTTAAAAGTGGTGGAAGTGACTTCTCAAGGTGCTTTCTTAGATTGGGGCTTAATGAAGGATTTATTCGTGCCGGTTTCTCAACAATTATCCACCATGCGCTTGGGTGGAAAATATTTGGTCAAATTATATATTGATGCACAAACAGGAAGGGTAGCTGCCACTGAAAAAATTGACAAACAAATAAGCAATGATCATTTAACTGTTAAAGAAGGAGAAAAAGTTAAAATTCAAGTATACCGTGAATCAGAAATTGGGTATGTGGTAATTGTAAATCAAGTGCATCAGGGATTGGTGTATAAGAATGAAGTATTTACTCATTTACACATTGGACAATTTATTGACGAAGCCTTTGTTAAAAAAATTAGAGAAGACAATAAATTAGATATTGGATTAGGAAAACAAGGAGGAGAAAAATTAGCCGATGATCATCAAAAAATTATTAGCTTATTAAAGTCACATAAAGGATTTTTACCTTATCATGATAAATCGGCTCCAGATGATATTTATGCTTTTTTTGGAATGAGTAAAAAAGCATTTAAAATGAATGTAGGCATGTTGTATAAACTTAAACTAATCAGCATTGCAGATGATGGAATTCATTTAACGCCCGAAGAAGTGACCCCAGCAGCCACCCCTGCATAAATTCTATTGTATGAATAAAGAAGTGTATATCGTTGCTGCTGTTAGAACTCCCATTGGTTCTTTTGGAGGGGCCTTAAGTGCTTTGTCGGCTACTTCATTAGGGGCTATAGCCATTCAAGGTGCTTTAGTTAAATCAGGTATTCAAGCAGATCAAGTGGATGAAGTGATGATGGGATCGGTCATTCAAGCAGGACTAGGACAAGCGCCTGCCAGACAAGCAGCTAAAGCTGCTGGATTGCCTGATAAAGTAATTTGCACTACCATTAATAAAGTTTGTGCCAGTGGAATGAAAGCCATTGCCATAGCTGCTCAAAATATACTATTAGGGGATGCCAATATTATTATTGCAGGGGGCATGGAAAGTATGAGCAATGTTCCTTTTTACAACACCACACAACGTTGGGGCAATAAATATGGAGATACCATTTTACAAGATGGATTAGCAAAAGATGGATTGGTGGATGTATATGATCAAGTAGCCATGGGTAATTTTGCAGACCTATGTGCATCAAAATATAAAATTTCAAGAGTCGATCAAGATGAATTTGCTACCCATAGTTATCAAAAAGCACAAGCTGCTATAAACAATGGCTGGTTTAAAGAAGAAATAATTCCTGTTGAAATACCACAAAAAAAAGGAGCTGCCATTATAATTGATAAAGACGAAGACCCTTTTAAAGTAAATTTTGAAAAAATAGCGCAACTTAATCCTGCTTTTACTAAAGAGGGCACGGTTACTGCAGCCAATGCAAGTACCATGAATGACGGGGCAGCTGCATTGGTTTTAATGAGTGCTGAAAAAGCAAGAGAATTAGGAATTAAACCCATTGCTATTATAAGAGCATTTGCAGATGCAGAACAAGATCCTAAATGGTTCACTACAACGCCTGCATTGGCCTTGCCTAAAGCATTAACCAAAGCTGGACTTAAAAAAGAAGACATCAGTTTTTTTGAATTCAATGAAGCCTTTTCTGTAGTAGGCTTGGTCAATACCCAAATTTTAGCATTAGAGGCCAGCAAAGTAAATGTTCATGGTGGGGCGGTTGCATTAGGACATCCATTAGGTTGTAGTGGTGCAAGAATAGTTGTAACCTTAATTCATATCCTACAAAAGAATAAAGCAAAATACGGAGCAGCTGCTATTTGTAATGGGGGCGGAGGTGCGAGTGCGATGGTGATTGAAGCTGTATATTAAATGGCTTCAAAATAAACCTTACTATATTTTACTATTCTACCATTTTAAACTTTATAAGAAAAGGTAAATGCCTTCTTTAATAGTGAAAGTTTAAGCTTGTAAAGCCTGTTCTATAATTTCTTCCATTTGAATTCCACCATGGCTTTCGTCATATACACATTCTCCATTTTTTATCAATAAAACTTGTGGGGATTCATGGTACACTTTAAATTTTTCTGCTATTGCTTGAGAAATATTTCTATAATTGAGTAAATCTAAATAGTGAAAATCTATATTGTCCGGGGTAGCTGACCTTTCTAAACGGGCTAAGGACATTTTGCTAATACTGCAGGTGGTACTGTGTTTAAGTATCAACTGTGGTTTAGTAAAGGAAGCTGCTTCGATACTTGCTAATTGATCTAAATTTATAAGGGTATTCCACTGCATAATTTCTAATTGAGACTACAAATTTAATACAATAATCTGACCTAATTTCAGCGAAATTTATGATTTTGCTTACTAAGTTTAACTAACTTTACTTACTATATAATATACTATGCGATTACAACTTTCAAGACCCATTTGCTTTATTGATTTAGAAACTACTGGAATTAATGTGAGCACCGATAAAATAGTAGAAATTGCTATTGTAAAAATACTTGCAGATGGAACAAAGCAAGTAAAAAGGAAATTGGTTAATCCAGAAATGCCTATTCCTAAAGCAGCTTCTGAAATTCATGGCATTTCAGACGAAATGGTTAAAGAAGCACCCACCTTTAAACAAATCGCCAACGAAATAAAACAGTTTATAGAATTAAGTGATTTAGCTGGGTACAATAGTAATCGATTTGATATTCCCATGCTCAATGAAGAATTTTTAAGAGCTGGGATTTCTGTAGATATTGAAAGTAGAAAATTATTAGATGTACAAAAGGTATATCATATGATGGAACAAAGAACCCTGTCTGCAGCCTATAAATTTTATTGTAACAAAAACTTAGAAGATGCCCATAGTGCTGAAGCAGATGCAACTGCTACCTGGGAGGTATTGGAAGCTCAATTAGAAAAATACCCACAAATTGGAGCTACGGTGGAATCCGTGGTTAAATTTACAGGGGAAGACCAAATTGTAGACTTTGCTCGACGATTTATAATTGAAAATGGGGTAGAAATTTTCAATTTTGGCAAACACAAAGGGAAGCCTGTAACTCAAGTACTTAAAGAAGAACCTCAATATTACGATTGGATGATGAAGGGGGATTTTGCCCTCCATACTAAACAAAAATTAACGGAAATGCTGAACAAGGCCATGTTGAATAAATAGTAGCCAATTAATATATAAAAAAAGCGTAATTTTAAATTAGTATATCCCCCGTAAAGTGAAAAAAATTGTATTAATACCCACATACAACGAAAAAGAAAATATTTCTTTAATAGTTCATGCTGTGTTAGGATTGTCTTCTAATTATCATATATTAATCATTGATGATAATTCTCCAGATGGCACTGCTGATATTGTTAAAACTTTACAATCAAAATTTCAAGACAGATTGTTCATAGAAAGTAGAACAGGTAAGTTGGGTTTAGGTACCGCTTATATACTTGGTTTCAAATGGGCTTTGGCAAAAGAGTATGATTATATTTTTGAAATGGACGCCGATTTTTCACATAATCCCACCGATTTAGACCGTTTACTAGAAGCTTGTGAAGAAGGGGCTGATTTGTCTATTGGAAGTAGGTATGTCAAAGGAGGAAATACAGAAAACTGGCCATTAGATAGAAAATTATATTCCTTAGGGGGATCTGCTTATACCCGTTTAATTACTTGCATGCCTATAAAAGACCCAACAGCTGGGTTTGTTTGTTATAAAAATAAAGTCCTAGCAGCTATTAATTTTGATACGATTAATTTTATTGGATATGCTTTTCAAATAGAAATGAAATTTGCCGCATGGAAATTGGGTTTTAAGTTTAAAGAAGTACCTATCACTTTTGTTGATCGGAAAATTGGAGTTAGTAAAATGTCAAAGGGTATTATAAAAGAAGCCATGTTAGGGGTATTGAGCATGCAATGGCAATCTGCCACTGGACGTTTTGTTAAATCAATAAAACGCATTCGTGTCAACTTTTAAGAAGGCTATTTTACAATTACATGTTTTTGTTTTTTTAGCGGGTTTAACTGGCCCTTTAGGTTATTTAATACAATTAAATGGGATATTATTGGTCTTTTATAGAATGCTCATTACTTCGCTAATTTTATGGGGACTTTATTTAATAAGAAAAAATAATCAACAATATCCTACCAAAATCAAACTTCAATTATTGGGCATAGGAGCGATCATCGCCATGCATTGGGTTTGTTTCTATGCAAGTATTAAATTAGCCAACATATCTATCGCTTTAGTTTGTTTTTCTAGTACTAGTTTGTTTTCTTCCATTATAGAGCCCCTTTCAAGAAAATTTAAAATACAAATTCAGGAAATTTTAATTGGTTTGCTATGTTTAGTGGGCATATTACTTATTTTTCATTTTGATAGTAAATTTAGAACTGGAATAGTAATAGGTTTGTTTTCTGCTTTTTTTGCAGCTATTTTCTCCATTATCAATAAACGTATTACCAATCACGTAGATGTAAATACCATTCAAACCTATGAAATGACTGGAGGGGTGTTATTTTTAGTGCCCTGTGTTTTTATAATGAGTGCAATGAATCATTTTAACCCAATATTGTTAACACCCACATCGATGGATTGGGTATGGTTACTTATATTAGCCATAGGATGTACTGTGATATCTAATCATTTAATGCTATCTGCGTTGAAACATATTAGCGCCTTCACTTTGAATGTCACCTTAAATTTAGAACCTGTGTATGGCATCATTTTAGCTTTTGTATTGTTTAAAGAACAAAAGCAATTAGGTGCAAGTTTTTATATTGGATTTTTATTAATTCTACTTTCAGTTATTATACAGATGTATAGAATTATCAAGCAGCATCAACTAAAAACTATAGGAGAGAAAGTGTAATACTTCCTCTAGAATTCAAGAATAAAACCAATGGTGGGGGTGATGAAAACCGAGTTATTGTCAGTTAATGAAGGAATGGCATTCGATCCATCTTTTTTGATGGCTAAACCATCTGTAGTTTTAAAAGTACCATTTTCATTAGAGGAAAAAACATAAAAAGGAGGAGCAACTGATTTGGCTCCATACCAATTAGTAATGTCAATAAAAAAATCAAAGGTAGATTTTTTATAATTATACCTTTTATCTAATCTAATGTCACTAGAATGAAATGGCTTATTTCGATTGCTATTTAATCTTGCATAATCAAATACACCCACTCCTAAAGTGGCAAAATTAAGCCTGCTAGCATTCATATCATAAGGAGTATAAGGAGTCCCTCCTTGGTATCTAAATTTTACACCTAGCTCCCAATTTTTATTGAATTTGTAGCCGCCAGATAAACTTAACAAATGAATATTTTCCCATGAACTAGCAATATAGGTTCCTAGTGAATTGGTATAAGCACTTCTAAAAAAACTATAACTCATTACTCCAAAAAATCTATTAGTAAGTTTTTGTTGTGCAAATAATTCAAATCCATAACTTCTACCTAAACCAACGGTGCTTATATCTTCATTACCTAAAATATTAAAATCGGCTCCTAAATTGGACAAACTGGTTCCTTTATCTACACTAATGGGAACATGGTTGTATTTTTTATAAAATACTTCTGCAGTAAATCGAGTGGCATCTGAAGGAATATATTCTAGGCCAGTTACATAATGGGTACTTTGAATATAATCAGCATCTTTATTTACATAATTACCTATGCTATCTTTGAAACCCAATGCAGTATTAGGGGCTAATTTAAAATAATTGCCTATGGAGGCATTCCAGGTAATTTGATCACTTAATACAAAGCTTAAGCCAATACGGGGAGACAATTGTCGTAGGAAACGATTACCCTGTGTGGTAAAATCATTGCCATCCGTTCTTACACCCGCACTAATGCCTAATCGGTTATTAAATGCTCTTTTACCTACTTGAAAAAAGGCTCCATATTTATTATAATTAAAAGCAGAATTATACTTAATGGTGGTGGTGGGTAAATAATTAAAGAAAGGGTTCGTAATATCATTGAATCTAAGTAATTGAAAAGTGCTATTGTCATATCCTACATTAACTATATTTACCCCTGTTGTCCATTTTAGTCCTAATAAACTTTTAGTAATATCCCATCTAATATTATTTCCTAAATCATTCGAAGTATAGTCAAAAGTTTTTTCCCCTTTAATAGGTTCTAAATTATTTTCATATTTTTCATTCAAATTATTCAAATGATTTCTACTGATCGCTAAATTCCAATAGCCTTTGTTGATTAATTTTTTTAACGAAACACCCACCGTATAACTCCATTGATTGATAGAAGGACTCGCATTTAAGGCATAAATTTTTTGTGGGGTTGCATTTCTGGGTGCAGCAAAAGTAAATTCATCAATGGCGCCCACTCCCAAAAAAGTAAGGGTAGTTTTTGGATCAATGATATGAGTCACTTTAAATTGGAAGTCCCAGAAATTCGGCCGAATAGGTAAATCAATGGCCTTGAATAAAAATTGTAAATAACTTCTCCTTGCTGAAGCTAGGAAAGTAGTCTTCCCTGATTTAGATAAAGGACCTTCAAAAGTGCTTGCAAATTCAGTGGAACCTAAACGTAAATTACCTTGGAATTTATCCGCATTGCCTCTTTTTTGTTTAAACTCAAATACCGAAGACAATGCATTATCAAATTTAGCATCAAAAGCAGAAGAAGATAATTTGACTTCGTCAATAAAAGAAACATTTAAAATACCTTGTGGCCCACCAGCGCTACCTTGAGTACTAAAATGATTGATTACTGGAATTTCTATTCCGTCTAAATAAAATACATTTTCATTGGGTGCACCACCTCTTACAATAATATCATTTCTAAAACCAGCCCCGGTACTTGCAGAACCAGTGACCCCTGGTAAAGTTTGTACTACTTTGGAAATATCAAAATTTGAACCAGGGTTGGACTTAATTTCTTCAGCCGTTAATCTTTGCACACTTAAAGGGGTTTCTAAGGTGGCCACTCTTACTGTTTTTTTATTAGTTCCAACTTGAACTGAAGTTAATTGAACACTTTCTGCGATTAATTCAATAGTATTATTGGTTTCATTTCCTGTAGTTACTACTACATTAAAAAGAGTTAAAGGCAAACTGCCTAGAGAGGTGAACTTGATTTGATATTGACCAGTGGGAATGGCTTTAAAACTATATTTACCGGTAGTGTCTGTAACAGCTGAATAAGGGGTATTGACCAATTTTACACTTACCCCTGCTATTGGGTTTTGCGTATTTTTATCAATGACCCATCCAGATAAATTACCCTTTGATTGAGCAGATAAGTTGATAATGATAAATAATAACCCAATTGTAAAAAACCATTTCATAAGGTAGAACTGTTTTTATTTAAACAAATAAAAAACATAAAAGTTGATAATTTGAATGGGAAATAGAGGAATTTTTTGTTTTTAAAAGTCCAATTATACGTATTGGAACCACTGTCTATTAGGATCCCATGCTTCAAAAGCTTTAGCTACGGCTGCTAAAAATTTGGATCCCATGGCACCATCCACAATACGATGATCATAGCTCATGGATAAAAACATCATATGTCTAACTAAAATAGCATCCCCAGAAGGTGTTTCCACAACAACAGGGCGCTTTTTAATGGCTCCCAAAGCTAGAATAGCAACTTGTGGTTGATTGATTATAGGCGTGCCCATAATACTACCAAAAGAGCCCACATTGGTCACTGTAAAAGTGCCCCCTTGTGTGTCTTGTGGTTTTAATTGATTATTTCTTGCGGCTATAGCTAAATTGTTCACTGCTTTACTAATTCCTACAATACTTAATTGATTGGCCCCCTTTATGACTGGTACAATTAAGTTACCGGTAGATAGGGCAGTGGCCATTCCTATATTAATGTCTTTTTTCAAAATAATTTGATCTCCCTGTAAACTACTATTCACTATAGGGTATTGTTCTAAAACAGAAGCAATACATTCTAAAAACATTGGAGTGAAGGTTAATTTAATACCTTCTCTTTTTTCAAAAAGTTGTTTTACTTTATCTCTCCAAACCACCATATTAGTAACATCTGCTTCTACAAATGAAGTGACATGTGGACTGGTTTGAACACTTTCTACCATGTGTTTGGCAATTAACTTACGCATTCGATCCATCTCAATGATCTCTGTAAAGCCTTCAATAACCACTTCCGATGGATTGGATAATTTAGCAGTAGCAGACCCAGTAAATTGCCCCTCGGTAGTATCATAGATAGAAGTGGGTTTTGTTAAAATATTACTTGTATCAATTAAATTGGCTGTATTAGTATTTTGATTTTCAATTGTTTGAATGGAGTTACCTATATTTTTTTTATTGGCTATAAATGTGATAATATCTTTTTTTGTAACCCTACCTTGTGTTCCAGTACCATTGATGGTTTGTAGTTCCTGCATGCTCACCCCTTCATTTTGAGCTATATTCATAACCAATGGAGAATAGAATTTTGTTTCACCACTCGATAAATCACTTGAATCTATTGAATGTTGAATTTTACTGGTATCTGCAGCTGTTGGGATATAAGGGATGGGTTCCTGTTGTATTTCTGTCAAATGAGTGATTTCTGGAGCTACTACTTTTTCAACAATGGGATTTATAATGGTAGGTATTTTCGTTGGAACTTCTTGGTTGGATTCAATTTTAGCAATAACAGTACCAATGGGTACAACACTATTCACTTCAAATAAAATTTCTATAATAACGCCTTCCGCTGTAGAAGGTATTTCGCTGTCTACCTTATCAGTTGCAATATCCAATAATGTTTCGTCTAGTTGTATAGTATCACCCACCTTTTTGTGCCATTTTAAAATGGTCGCTTCCATGATACTTTCACCCAACTTAGGCAAAACCAAATCGACAATTGGCATAAGGGTTAATTTTAGCAAAAATAAGACTAAATCTTATTGATTATTAGTAACCTAAGCAAATTTATAGCTTGGCTGGCGGTTACTTCTATATTTCTAGCTCTGTCAAACCTTAAATAAAAGACTTTTGACACTACTTTTTCTTTATTGGCAACGCCTATCCAAACCATTCCCAAGGGTTTTTCATCGGTTTGGCCAGATGGCCCCATGATACCACTCACCGAAATGGCATAATCTGTATTCATTTTAGCTCTAACCGCCATAGCCATTTGTTCAACCGCTTCTTTACTCACTGCGCCGACTGACTGCAGGATGCTAGTAGGGACATCCAAAAACTCAGTTTTTATTCGATTGTCATAGCTTATAATACCCCCTGTATAAAATTGAGAAGATCCAGCATGCTTGGACAATAAATGACCAATATATCCCCCGGTACAGCTTTCGGCAGTAGCAACAGTATATTTTTTAGACTTTAGTAAATTTCCAACCACTACTTCCATTGATTCATCAGCATCAGTGACTAAATATTCATTAACCGCTTTTTTTAAAAGCTCAAATTGATTATTTAAGGCTTCATTTAAAATTGGCTCATTGCTATTTGACCCAGTTAATCTTAATCGAACCATTCCATAATTGGGTAAGTAAGCTAGTTTAATTGATGGGGGTAAGGCATTTTCAAAAGGGGCTATTAATTCAGCTAAAAAAGATTCCCCAATACCTGCTGTTAATAAGGTTCTGTGACCTATAAAATTGGATTTAAAACTTTGTTTAATAATTGGAATAACATGCGTTTCAGTTAACCATTTCATTTCATGGGGTACCCCAGGTAATGAAAAGAAAAAAACTCCATTCTTTTTAAACAACATTCCCGGTGCAGTTCCTTTCTCATTAAATAACACTTCGCAAACATCTGGCACTTCGGCTTGTTTACGATTTCTCTCAATCATAGGTCGCTTATGAATGGTTTCAAAGATATAAGTGATATGGTCTAAGCTAGGTTGATGTACCACCATTTTACCGCCAAAAAAGGAATTCAATAAGGGTTTAGTGATATCATCAGCGGTAGGTCCCAAACCTCCCGTTAAAATTATAATTTGATTTTTTAGAGCAGCTTCCTCTAAAGCTTCTTTAATAGCTTTTGCATCATCCCCAACAGCAATTCTACTTTTAACGGCAACCCCAATAGCATTTAAGGATTGAGCAATAAATGCACTATTGGTATCTATGACTTGTCCAATTAATAGTTCATCTCCAATAGTAATAATGGTTGCATTTATTGAATCCATTTAATATCTTTATTTGGTTGCAAAGTAAACTAAAATGTAGGGGTTTAACTAAAATAAACGCTTAGTTTTTCAAGCATTAAAGGGGGCATAGCGGCTCTATTACCTAATTTTTCATCCATAAAATATAACTTCACCATTCCAACGGTTAAAAGCTTGCCTTCTTCATTATATATTTCTTGGTCAAATACAATTCGATGGTCATTAGGGAGTTTTCTAATTTGAGATTTAATGGTCAATAAATCGTCATATCTGGCTGGCCTTAAATATTTAATGTTTAATTCAACTACAGGTAGCATAATACCCAATTCTTCAATTACTTTATAGCTAAAACCTAGGTCTCTAAAGCTTTCCACTCTCCCTACCTCAAAATATTGAGCATAATTACCATAATAGACAACGTTCATAGGATCTGTTTCGGCATACCTTACTCTTACGGTGGTTTGATGTTCGTACATATTTATTGTTATTGTGTACAAATTTACGAATGAAATCTGTTTTTCCACAATATGACCTATTATTTAATCGTTTTATATAGAGAGCTTAATTTTAGGGTATTATTAAACATAGCCATTCAATGCGTTTTATTAGCACTTCGATATTATTATTTACAATGATCTGTTTTTGCTCCCATAGTACTTATGGACAAAATGCTAAAATAAATCATCCATTGAATGCCCTTTTTCAAAAAGGAGTTCAAGATTTAAAACAAGGGGATACCATTGCGGCTTTTCAACATATTCAATCTGCTTATACTTTTTCGATTCCTGAGGACGAAATTAGTTTTTATTATTTTTCACTTTTATTAATTTTAGACAAACCCAATGCGGCAGTTGCCGCCTCAAAATGGCTTAGTGTAACCAAAAATAAAATTTACCATTCCAGAATTAATTATTTATTAGGTAAGAATTATTTTAAAAATCAAGAAGAGGATAAAGCACTCAACGCTTTTTCTACTATACCTATAGAAGATCTAGAAAATTTTGAAATAATTGAAATGAATTACTTCAAAGGGTACTTGTATTTTAAAAAAGGAAATTGGGAAAAGGCGGCTGATTTACTTAGTAGTGTAAGTCAAATAAAAGAAAGCCAATTTTATACGGATGCAAATTATTACACAGGATTCATTGCCTTGCAAAAAAAAGAATTTATACAAGCACTTAATTGCTTTAAAATAGCCTCTACTAATAATGCTTATTTAAGTTTAACCCCTTTTTATATTAGTCAGATTTATTATTTTATGGGGGAGGTGGGGGCGGCCATGGAGCAATGTGAAGCAGCTTTAAAATTACCAGGTCAATATTATAGTTT
The DNA here is from genome assembly GCA_945865545.1 of Sediminibacterium ginsengisoli. GTDB lineage: Bacteria > Bacteroidota > Bacteroidia > Chitinophagales > Chitinophagaceae > Sediminibacterium > Sediminibacterium ginsengisoli_F. Next base: position 18,921 of record CAMBEQ010000023.1, read on the forward strand.
GCAACTTCAGCAATTAATGGGGCATTTATTATTTGAAAAAAAGGAATATCAAAAAGCAATTCCATTTCTTTCCTATTATATTCAATCACAAGCGAACCCTGATAAACAAGATGTTTATCAACTTTCTTTTTGTTATTTTCAAAATGAACAATGGAAAGAGGCAATAGACGGGTTTAAAGCATTGGCATCTATTGAAGATTCTTTAGGACAAAATAGTATGTATTTATTAGGCACTTCTTATTTGAAGCTCAATGATAAAAATGGCGCCAAAAATGCATTTTTATTGTGTGCCACTAAAAGTGAAAACTTAGTACAAAAAGAAATAGCCTTATTTAATTATGGTAAATTATCATCCGAATTAAAAGAATATGGTAATGCCATCACGTCCTTAGATAAATTCATTGAAAACTATCCTACATCGAATTATCTAGCAGAAGCGAAGGCTTTATGGATAAGCTCATTGGCTTTGAGTAATAATTATGAACAAGCTTACGATGCATACAATACCATCGAAGCACCTACACTAGATTTATTAAAGTTATATCCCACCATATTGTATGGAAGAGCTACCATGTATTTAAATGTTGGCCAAGTTGAAAAAGGATACAGTTTATTGTATCAGTTACTTCATATTCCTTATAATAATAAAGTGTTATCTGCTACCTTATTTTGGTTAGGTGAACTTTCCTATAAAATGGGTAGGATAGAAGAGGCCATCGATTATTTAGAAAAGTTTATTATAGCCCCTATAAAATTAGGGGAGATAAGTTTACTACACGCTAGATACACCTTAGGCTATTGTTATTTAAAAAAGGGGTCATATGAAAATGCATTCATTAATTTTTCAGCAATTAGTAATGCAGTACCTGCAACTATTGCAGATAAATATCAAAAAGACGCTTTTGTAAGAGTAGCCGATTGTCAAATGATGTTAAAGTTAATGAAACCAGCACTTGAATCCTTTCAGAATATTATTGATTTAGGTTGGACCTATATGGATTATGCTACTTTAGAAAAAGCTATTTTATTAGGAGGGATGAACAAGCCAAAAGACAAGTTAAACATCTTAACCAACTTTGATGTAAAGTTTCCTACTTCAGTCTATTTGAATGACGCAAGAATGGAATTGGCAGACACTTATATCAATCAAGAAAATTTTCAGGAAGCGATTGCTCCTTTAGCAAAGATAACTTTAGATAATACAGCCAATAGCTTTTACCCACAAGCTTATTATAAATTAGGTCTTGTCTATTTTAACTTAAATAAAAACGAAGTTGCTTTAGATAATTTTAGAGAACTATATACAAAATATCCGAAATCAACTGAAACCGAAAATGCTATAGAATTTATTAGAAATATTTTCATAGAAGATCAACAGCCAGAGCGCTTTGTTCAGTTTATGAATGAATTTGGTAAACCCATATCTTTTAACGAACAAGACTCATTAATTTTTAGATCTTCCGTCATAAAATATGAACAAAATAAATATACGGAAGCAGCACAAGGATTTAGCAAATATTTAATCGCGTTCCCTACAGGTAAATACCAACTAGAGGCTTCTAATTTAGTGGCTGAAATAAACTACTCACAACAACATTACGACACGGCGGCTTACTATTTTGCCAAGGTAGCAGATCAAGCCCCTAACAAATTTGCTGAAAGAGCCTCATTGCTATCTGCTAGATTAAATTATTTTAATTTCAAACAATATGATCTTGCTGAAAAATATTTTACCATTTTAAATCAAATTGCTACACAGCAAGAAAATAAAACAGAAGCCACTAAAGGGTTACTTAGATGTGCTTATAAGGCAGAAAATTGGGCGCATGGGATTCAAGTAGCCAAGTTAATTTTAGAAGATAAATTAAGTGCGTCTGATGATATCGAAATGGCCAATATGGTATTGTATCATCAAAGTTTGATTAGTTTGGATACCACCGCCGCTCTAGTAATACTTAATAAAGTAATTAAAAGTGGCCATTCTATTATTACAGCGGAAGCTCACTATCAATTAGCTCAAATTTATTTATATCAAAATAAACTGCCTTTGGCAGAAAAGACTGCTTTTGAGCTTATTAAAAAACAATCATCTTATGAATTCTGGATCACCAAGGCTTATATTTTGTTAGGGGATATTTATTTAGCACAAAAAGATGAATTCAATGCTATTGCCACCTATAAAAGTGTTGCCGAAAATGCAACTATTGAGGAATTAAAATTAGTTGCAGCAGAAAAATTAAAATTGTTGACCGAACAATCAACAATTAAGTAAAAATACTATTATGAACTATTCTTTTAAATATTGTCTTTTAATTTTAGCATTTTTATTTTGTACTGAAGGGTTATTTGCGCAAAAAAAATCTGCTAAAAAAACAAAATCTTCAATATCAAAAACTTTACCATTAAAAAAGAAAAAAACGAACAAGAAAACGAATAAGAAAAAGATAAATAAAAAGAGAGTTCGAATAAACAATATTGATAAAATCATATTCAAGGATTTAACCCAACAAACCAATACAGCTATTCAGCCTGTAAAATTAGATACGGTACCTGAAAAAGTAGTCACTATTTTATCCGCTTTTAGACCCCAATTAAAAAATGTGGCTAAAATAAGTTTCACCACGGCTACCGCTCAAAATGATACTACCTCATTACTGTTAAATTACGAAGTACCTAATCAAAATTTGACTTTTCAGTACCAGCCTGTTCCATTAGTCCCAAGAACATTTAAATCATATCCTACTAAAGTTGTAAGGAATTTAGCTACTTTAAAAATCGGATATGGTAACTACCTTCATCAATTAGTAGACTTCAATTCTACCTTAATTGACAAGCAATCAAATACGCATACGGTAAACCTTAATTATGAATCCTCACAAGGTGTATTAAATTTACAACGCACTAGAGATATAGGTATTAAATACTTAAGTGATCTTAAAATAAATGAAAACAATCATATAAAATCTCAACTATTTTATCAAAATACACAACGTTTTCGATATGGGTTAGTGGAGGAAACCACTACTTTGCCCAATTCTAATTTTGAACAAGCGTTCTCACATGTAGGTGGTGCCTTTAAATGGGTCAACACCAATGAAAAAAACTTATTTTCATTAATTAGCCCCATTTTAAAAATTGAACATTTTAAAGGAACTCAAAATGCAAATAATACTTGGTTTGAAATATACAATCCTTTGTCTTTGAAATTTGGTAATAATTTTAAATTTAATTTTGATTTCTCTTATAATTATAATCAATATCAATTAGCCAGTGGCCATAAAATAAACAATACCATTCTAAAAATGGATCCTTCCTTTGAAATGGTAAAATGGAATACAGCCATTCAAATTGGGATAAGTCCTACTATTGCTAATGGTTTATACACTTTTAGACCTGCTTTATCTTTAAGTAAAAAACTTAAAGATACTTCTATCAAACTATTAGCAGGATGGCAAACCCTTTTTATTAATAATAATTATACTTCTTTAGCTTTATATAATCCATGGATAATGGCGCCCACGGATATGAAAATAACTACTCAAGAAAAGAAAAATATTGGATTAGAATTTAATGCTTCAAAAAACTTACAATATGGCTTTGGCTTATCTTTAAATGATTATAAAAATTTACCTTTATTTAATAGAGTAATCAATACGGTACAAACTGCACAAATGGGTTTAAGGTATCAATCCCTATTTGAATATAGAGCTATTACGGTAGAATTAGAGGGCCATCTAAGGTATCAATTTAGCGATAAATTGCTCTTCAAGAATAACTTTAAATACATTCAATTTAATTCGATTCAAATTAATGATAAACCATGGGGTATTTCTCCCATTGAGTTAAATTCTGCTATCACTTGGTCTCCTAATAAAAAATTAGCGTTGGATGGTGGGCTTAATTATTGGTCTGGTGCTACCTTCTCTAATAATAATCAAATCCCATTTGATTTATCCAACAGCTTAGTACTTAATGCAGGATTTTCCTATCAATTTACTCGATTATGGAAGGTTTGGGCAAAAGGTGAAAACTTATTAGACAAACCTTATCAACGTTGGGCAGATTATCCTTCTTTAGGCTTACAATTAATCGCTGGGGTTGTATATTCGTTTCATAAATAAGATATGATTAATAGTTTAACACAATATTTTGCTCAAAATGGTCAAATAATATTACCAAATATTGGTATAATTAAATACCATAAAGTAGAGGCAGTGTGGGAAAACTCTAAATTATTAGCCCCAAAGGAAACGATCATTTTTGAACCTTCGGATTCAAAACCAAGCAAACAATTTTATCATTATTTATCGGACAACCTTGATCTATCCTATGAACAAGCAATTGTTCAATTTGACCAATTTTTAATTAACATATTTAATAACGAATTTCCGCAGCTTGAATTAGGAAATTTTGGAACACTTGCAAAAGTAAATGGAAGCTATAATTGGACTTCAACATTTAATTCTTCCGCCTACTTGAAGGATATTGAAATAGTACCCCTTACGCATCAAGATGAAGTAGATTCAGACCATTCATCTCAAAAAGATAAATGGTATATAGGACCACTTGTATTATTTGTTTTATCCATCCTATTAATTTTATATAAATTTTTATAAGATGATTCAATCCAATAATAAATTTTCTCCTTGTCCAATATGTAATAAAGAAGAGGTTGGATTTTTAATGTATAGCAAAGACTATTCATTAACTCAAGATGATTTTCAAATTGTACAATGTGCTCATTGTACTTTAAAATATACAGATCCTGTTCCAGGTAAAGAAGAAATAGGACCTTATTATAACTTCCCTGCCTATATTTCACATACAGATGATAATACCGGATTGATCAATAAATTGTATCATAAAGTTAGAAATCACACATTAAGTCAGAAAACAAATTGGGTTCAATCTTTGTTTACTGGATACAAAGGCCAATTGTTAGAAGTAGGAGCTGGTACAGGCGCTTTTGCTCATGCCATGACAAAAAAAGGATGGACTGTAACTGCTTTAGAGCCAGATGCTGCTTCTAGAGAAAGGGCTTTGGATACTTATCAAATGAATATAGCCCCCATTGAAGAACTGTACACTTTACATGAAAATAAATTTGATGTTATTACACTATGGCATGTATTAGAACATGTGCATGATTTGAATGACTATGTAGCTACTTTCTTTAAATTACTAAAACCTCAGGGAAGATTAATTATTGCTGTACCAAATTACACCAGTTATGATGCTCAATTCTATAAAAAATATTGGGCAGCCTATGATGTACCAAGACATTTATACCATTTTTCACCTATGGCTATGGAATACTTATCAAAAAAACATAAGATGCACATTGTAGCTATGCGTCCTATGTGGTTTGATAGCTTCTATGTAAGTTTATTAAGCGAGCGGTATAAAAAAACAGGATTATTTGGAATGATGCGTGCAGTAATCATTGGTTGTTTTTCTAACATGATTGCTCTAAGAAATAATCGCCGAGCTAGTTCAATTGTTTATGAAATTAAAAAAATAGCCAAGGATTAGTTTTAAGGATTCAATAATTATCTACGGTAGCTTCAATTCCACCATAACGGGCCAACATTTACCAGTAATAAAAAAAGTCTTGGATATGGAATTGTAAGCAATCCCATTTAATACATAGCCCACATCTATATTTAATGGATCGTATTTAACACCTACTTGGGCCAACAAATTACTAAAATCAATGGTATGTGTAACAAGTCCTGTAGTTAAGTCAATGACCACAATACTATTTCTACCATATACATTTGCATACAGTTTACCATTTACATATTCTAGCTCATTGATATTACTTAGATAGCCAAAATTATTATATACACCTATCGTTTTTTGAATGGCAAAAGTAGTTGGGTCTACTAAGTAGATATTGCTTTCGCCGGTAGATACAATTATTGAGCTATCATTATGAGCTAATCCCCAGCCTTCATAAGGCCAGAATAACTCTTTTTCTTTGACCAAAGTTTTAGAATTATAAACAAATACCTTATGGCTTTTCCAAGTGAGCTGGTATATTTTACCATTAAAGAGGGTAGTGCCTTCCCCAAAATCTTCCTTAGACAATGTAATTTTATTGCCTATTTGTTTTTGATTGCTATCTAAAATATGTAAAATACTTTTCCCTTCTAATCCAGTACTTTCTATTAATTTATTGCCATCCCATTCCAAACCTTGGGTGTAGGCACTAGTATCATGTGGATATACTTTTACGATCTCATATTGCAAAGCGATAGGAGCTGCAATAGCCCCTTCATTATTACTTTCATTGTCATTACTGCCATTGCATGAAATTAAGACAATGATAAAAGCGAAATAAGTAATATTACGAATAGCCTTATTCATAAAAATAGTATAACAAATTAAACATTAAACCTAAAATGCATTACATCTCCATCTTTTACTAAATACTCCTTTCCTTCAATTCTTAATTTTCCATTTTCTCTACAGGCTGCTTCACTTTTATATTTAATAAAATCATCAAAGGCAATTACTTCCGCTTTAATAAATCCTTTTTCAAAATCGGTATGTATGACGCTAGCTGCCTGTGGGGCTTTCCAGCCTTTTTCAATTGTCCAAGCACGTACTTCTTGAACGCCAGCTGTAAAATAGGTTTCTAAATTCAATAATTTATAAGCTGACTGAATTAATCTATTTAATGCCGGTTCTTTCATCTGATATTCCTCCATAAATAAGGACTTATCATTTGGATCTTCTAACTCGGCAATTTCTGCTTCAATATTATTACACATAATAATTACTTCAGCACCTTCCGCTTTAGCCATCGCTAAAAGTGTCTCTGAATATTTATTACCCGTATGCATCGATTTCTCATCTACATTGGCCACATACATCACCGGTTTTTCAGTTAATAAAAAACTATCTGCGATAGCCACTCTGTCTTCTTTAGATAAGTTCAAAGATCGAATACTTTTACCTTGTTCTAAATGAGTTTTGCATTTTTGCAATACTTCTAATTCTACTTTAGCTTTGGGATCCGTTTTGGCCATTTTCTCGCAACGTTGGATTTTTTTATCGACACTGTCTAAATCCTTTAATTGTAATTCTGTTTCTATGATTTCTTTATCAGCAATTGGATTAATCACGCCTTCTTCTCTTAATACATTCTCATCTTCAAAACATCTAACTACATGTATAATGGCACTCACTTCTCTAATATTGGCTAAAAATTTATTGCCCAGTCCTTCTCCTTTACTTGCTCCTTTAACTAAACCTGCAATATCCACAATCTCTAACTGAGTAGGTACGATTCTTTCTGGAATAATTAAATCGGCCAATTGTTGCATTCTATGATCGGGAACATCGACCAAACCTACATTGGGTTCGATGGTACAAAATCTATAATTACTTGCCTGTGCTTTTGCACTATTACTTACTGCGTTAAATAAGGTCGATTTTCCTACATTGGGTAAACCCACGATGCCTGCCTGTAAAGCCATAAAATGTGTTGTTTTAAGAGCGCAAAAATACAATTCTAATCCCAAAATGGGCTATATTAGTAGCACAAACAATAGAATATGGCATTGAATATTATTTGGATGGCTTTTTTTGTAATTGCTTTTATAATTGCCTTGTTTAAACTAGTCATTTTAGGAGATACGAGCATTTTTAAACTCTTGGCAGATGGTATTTTTGACTCTGCTAAATCATCTGTATTGGATGTCGCCTTCCCTTTAGCGGGGACTATGGTGTTTTTTTTGGGTTTAATGAATATCGCAGAAAAAGCTGGAGCCATTCAAAAGCTGGCTAAATGGATGAATCCCTTCTTAAGCAGATTGTTTCCCGAGGTTCCAGCCAATCACCCCGCCATGGGGCATATGGTGATGAATTTTAGCGCCAATATGTTGGGATTAGATAATGCAGCCACCCCATTTGGTTTAAAAGCCATGGAAAGCCTACAAACCCTTAATCCAGAGAAAGAAAAGGCGACCAATGCACAAATTATGTTCTTGGTTTTACATACCAGTGGACTTACCATTATTCCCTTAACCATCATTTCTTATCGGTTGGCCGCTAATTCTCAAGATGCTGCCAGTATATTTATTCCATGCGTCTTGGCTACGATAGGTACCACTTTGGCATCTATTCTCATGGTAGGTTGGTATCAAAAACTAAAATGGGATAAAGTATTAATTGGTTGGCTATTAGGCTTGGTCTTATTATTAGTAGGCGTATTGGTAGGGGTTAATAATTTATCTACGGTACATAAAGAAGTGTTTTCAAAAGTAGTGGGCAATGGTTTATTAATGGTCATCATTGTTGGAATTATTGTAGGAGGTGCTTATAAAAAAGTTTCTGTTTTTGACGCTTTTATTGAAGGGGCAAAAAATGGATTTGACTTGATTGTAAAAATTATACCTTATTTGGTAGCCATGTTGGTAGCCATAAGAGTTTTTAGAGACAGTGGTGCGATGGGTTATATCATTAATGGATTTTCATATTTGATTCAATTAACAGGAACCAATACAGAATTTATTGGAGCATTACCTGTAGCCATTATGAAACCATTAAGTGGGAGTGGAGCTAGAGGGATGATGCTAGATATTTTTCAAACACATGGACCCGATTCATTTGTAGGAAAATTAGCTTCTATATTTCAGGGTTCTGCTGATACTACTTTTTATATAATTGCTTTGTACTTTGGAAGTGTGGGCATTAAAAAAATACGTTATGCTTTATGGGCGGGCATATTTGCCGATATAATAGGAGTGGTAATTGCTATATTGATTGGCTATACCTTTTTTAAATAAGTGAGTTTATTTCCCTTCACTCATTTTCATTACTTCCTTCCATTCCTTATCGGTAACTGGTTGCACTGATAATCGACCCATTTTTACTAAAGCCATATTGGCCAAATTGGTATTGGCTTTAACGTCCGCTAATGTTACTGGGTGTTTTAATTGTTGATGCGGCGCAAAATCTACGGCCAGCCAGGCTATTTCTTCTGTGGTAGGATCCTGATAAGCTTCTTTAACTACTTTGGCAATTCCCACTATCTCCATGCCTTCATTGCTATGGTACCAAAAAGCAAGGTCTCCTTTTTTCATGGATCTTAAATTATTTCGAGCTTGATAGTTTCTTACACCATCCCAAAATGTTTTTTTATCCTTATTGAATTGTTCCCAAGAATATTTGAAAGGTTCTGATTTGATTAACCAATAAGCCATAAATGAATATAAAATTATTTATAAATAAAGCGACTTAGTAACCGCTTGCCAATATATCTGCTAAATGCATGATCTTTAAATTTTGGCCATTGAATTTTAATCGGCCTTCGATATGCATTAAGCAACTTAAATCGGTACTAATTAAATATTCTGCTTCTGTTTTAATGGCATTTTCTATTTTTTGATCGGCCATTGAGACACTAATTGTGTCATACTTTACTGCAAAACTTCCACCAAAACCACAGCAGGTTTCTACTTCATTCATTTCAATTAATTCTAAACCTTTTACTGCGGCTAATAATTCACGTGGTTCTTTTTTTATATTACATTCTCTTAAACCAGCACAGCTATCATGATAAGTGGCTTTCCCTTCAAAACTGGCACCTACATCTGTTACTTTTAAAATTTTTACTAAAAATTCAGATAACTCATACATTCGATTGGATACTTTTTTGGCAGGACTTTGGAAAGCATTGTTTTCAAATAATTTAACATAATTATTTCTTACAAAACCGGTACAGCTTGCACTAGGACTTACTATATAATCTGTACCATAAAAATCTTGGACAAATTTGGTGCAAACATCTTTTGATTCACCCCAAAAGCCAGCATTGAATGCAGGTTGACCACAACAGGTTTGCTTATCATTGTACTTTACTGTACATCCAGCTTTTTCTAATACTTTAATTGTATTAAAGGCAGCATTAGGATACAATTGATCCATAAAACAAGGAATAAATAACTGTACAGTCATAAGTCAAAAATAACAATTGTAGCTTAAATAATGGTCTAAATTAAAAAGGCATTCTCCACATTTGGTGGAGAATGCCTTTTTTCAAGTTATTCAACCAGCTTATTAGGGCTGAACTTTTAATCTATTGATATATCTATCTGCGTTAAATCCTTTTTCGGATTTAGGGTATTTAGATTTAATATCTTTAAAAATAGTAACTGCCTCATCTGCCTTGCCATTTAGTTCTAGTAAAGAGGCTGCACGAAACAAATACTCGGAAGAAATAGCATCATCTTCTGGGAAATGACTACCTGCTTTTTTATAATAACTAATGGCTTCGTCATTATTTTTCAACTCAGAGTAAGCATCGCCGATAGTACCATAAGTAATTGCTTGAACTTGCTTTGAAGAAGTAGAGAAATCTTTTAAGTATTCAATAGATTTATTAAAATCATTTAATCTATAATAACTAATACCTGCATAATATTTTGCCAAATTAGCAGATGGCGTACCGCTGTATTGCTTAATGATATACAATACACCTTTACTAGCACCGTCACCATTTAAAACTAAATTAGAAGAATCTATAGCAAAATATTTTTCGGCTGTATACATAGCATCCGCCGCTTTAGTCTCTCTTGGGTTTTGGTACAATTCAGTGTAACCAAAATATCCAGCAATCACAATAACTACTATGGATAATGCGTAAGAAAGTAATTTCTGATTGTTTTTTACAAAATCTAAAAATGGGTGTTTCTCTTGGTGTAATTCGCTCATGTTTTTTTATTAAAAATTAATCAACAATAAATGGATAAGATGAATCAATATAAACATCTTTTAATAATTCGTTATCATCAGGCCAAGGACTTTCCTCGGCAAATTTTACAGAAGCATCAACAATAGCTGCTATTTTATCGTCAATCGCTTTCAACTCAGAAACAGATGCAAAATTATTTTCTAAAATGGTTTTAGAGACTTTAGTAATTGGGTCTTGATCTTTATATTCTTCTATTTCATCTTTAGAACGATACTTTTGAGGATCTGATACAGAATGTCCTTTGTATCTATAGGTTTTCATTTCAATTAGGGTAGGCCCATCTCCCTCACGCGCTCTTTTTGCAGCTCTTGCAATACCTTCATGAACCGCTTCTGGAGACATACCATCTAATTTATCGGAAGGCATGTCATAACCATCAGCTAATTTATAAATATCAATTACATTACTTGTTCTTTCTATAGAAGTACCCATTGCATAGTTGTTGTTTTCGCAAACAAAAATTACTGGTAATTTCCAAAGCATAGCCAAATTAAATACTTCATGCAGCATTCCTTGTCTAGCAGCACCATCGCCAAAAAAACAAACTACTACATTTTTAGAACCACGATATTGTTCTGCAAAAGCCAATCCAGCACCTGTTCCAATTTGTGCCCCAACAATACCATGACCACCATAAAAATAATGCTCCTTACTAAAAAAGTGCATACTTCCTCCTTTACCTTTTGAAACACCCGTTGCCTTTCCATATAATTCTGCCATTCCAGCATTAGGACTTACGCCCTTTGCCAATGCCAAACCATGGTCACGATATCCGGTAATAAAAGGGTCTTCTTGATTAGTAGCTGTCATACATCCAGCCGCAATGGCTTCTTGTCCAACATAAGCATGATAAAATCCACGGATTTTACCCGCCATTTTATACATTTCCTCCGATTTTAATTCAAATTGGCGGATTAACTGCATTAACTCGTACCAATACAGATAGGTTTCTTTAGAAAATTTTTGGGCCACAGTCCTTTTAATTTTGAGCAGCAAATATACTGATTTCTATATTAAAATAAGCCTAAAAAACAGGGTCTTATGCTTCTTTTAAAAATGGATATTGGTAGTCTGTTGGGGGGTTAAAGGTCTCCTTTATCGTCCTAGCACTTAGCCATCTGTATAAATTCAACATACTTCCCGCTTTATCATTGGTTCCAGAACCCCTGGCACCCCCAAAAGGTTGTTGACCTACTACGGCGCCTGTAGGCTTGTCATTGATATAAAAATTACCAGCAGCATGTCTTAATTTGACCGTAGCTAGTTCTATGGCTTTTCTGTCCTGAGCAATAATGGCTCCAGTAAGTGCATAATGGGAAGTACTGTCGAGCATTTTTAAAGTGGCTTCAAATTCAGCTGCAGGATAGGTATAAATAGTAAGCACGGGGCCAAATATTTCTTCACACATGGTGGTATATTTTGGATCGGTGGTTTCAATAACGGTAGGTTCGATAAAATAACCATCCTTTTTACTATAATTTCCTCCTATTAAAATTTTCGCTTTTTTATCTTTCTTTACTTGATTAATATAATTGACAATATTATCAAAAGATTTTTCATCAATCACTGCATTAATAAAATTGGAGAAATTCTCCACCGTACCCATTTTCATGGTCTTCATTGTTTTTGCCAATTTTTCTTTTATCGCTGGCGCAATATTACTTGGCAAATAAGCACGTGAAGCTGCAGAACATTTTTGACCTTGGTATTCAAAAGCACCACGAGCTAGTGCTGTGACCACCGTATCCACATCCGCCGACTCATGTACCATCACAAAATCTTTTCCTCCAGTTTCACCCACAATTCTTGGATAAGATTTGTACTTTGAAATATTTTCACCAATTTGTTTCCACATAAAATTAAATACGCCTGTAGAACCTGTAAAATGTACACCAGCAAAATCAGGATGTGCAAAACAAGTGGCACCAATAGTAGGGCCATCCACATAAACAATATTAATTACTCCATCTGGCAATCCCGCTTCTTTTAAAATGCGCATAAATAATTGAGCAGAATAAATTTGGGTATTGGCTGGCTTCCATACCACTACATTGCCACACATGGCGGCAGAAGCGGGTAAATTTCCGCCAATAGCTGTAAAGTTAAATGGGGTGATGGCTAATACGAATCCTTCTAGTCCACGATATTCCATTCTGTTATGAATGCCTGCAGAGGAAATGGGCTGTTGTTGATAAATCTCACTTAAGAAATGAACATTGAATCTTAAAAAATCTATAAGTTCACAGGCTGCATCTATTTCTGCTTGGAAAGCATTTTTACTTTGTCCAAGCATGGTAGAAGCATTCATTTCAAATCTATATTTAGTCGCTAATAAATCGGCTGCTTTTAAAAATATATGCGCTCTCGCTTCCCAATGCATATTAGCCCAAGCGTTTCTTACTTTTAAAGCAGAGGCAATGGCTAAATTCACTTCCTTTTTGGTACCTACATGAAAATGGCCTAGTGTATGTTTTATTTCATGTGGCGGATGAATGGATTTTTTAACACCTGTTCTTACTTCCTGACCATTAATCACCATAGGGATATCTAAAGTTTTTTTCTTTAGGTTGGTAATGGCTTGTTTTAAGGCTAATTTTTCTGCTGAACCTGGCGCATAGCTTAAAACTGGTTCATTAATTGGAGTAGGGTATTTAAATGTTCCGAATTGCATAATGATAAATATTAGAACGTAAAAATAAGCATAAAATGAACACGCGTTAGGAAGTTCTGTATTTTGATAAAACTTTGTCTAATTTTAACCTATAAACCATATAAAATGCGGTACGTCTTAGTGGATATAGCAGATAGGGGGAATTTTTACCCTTTTAGTTTAACGCAATCCCTAGCTAATATAAGAGTAGGTATTTTTACAATGCAAGAAAGATGGGAGCAAGCGTTAAAAGAATCTTGTAGTATTTATACAGCCCCTTATTTACAAGTCTTATTGGAAGACAATGAGTTTTTAAAAAACGAGGAATCACTTTATTTTATAAACATTACTTGTATTCCAAAGGAGGAGCTTATTGCTCATATCAACGCATTAAAAGAGGGTGAAAAATTAATGAGTGCTACTGGAAAATGGATTGCAACTAAATCTAAGGATCGGTCTTTTCAGAAAATTTTATTGGCTACATTGCCACCAATTACTTATGAAGAAGTAGCTTTTGTGCAAGATCAAATTCAACTACTTTCCTTACATGCCAAGTGGATTGAAAGAGACCTCGATTGGGTTAAAGCAAAAAGAAAAAGTCAAGCAATCGATAGCAGTAATAAATTAGTCCACCCTGATAATATTTTTATAGAAGAAGGAGCCACCGTTTTATGCTCTAATTTAAATGCAAGTGAAGGGCCTATTTATATTGGCAAAGATGCCATTGTAATGGAAGGAACTTCTATCAGAGGCCCTTTTGTTTTAGGTCAAAAAGGGGTCGTTAAAATGAATGCAAGTATATATGGAGCTACCACCATTGGGCCTTATTGTTTGGCGGGAGGGGAAATAAAAAACTCTATACTCATGGGGTTTTCGAACAAAGGGCATGAAGGTTATTTAGGAGACAGCATTATTGGTTATTGGTGTAATATTGGAGCAGGCACTTGTAATAGCAATCTTAAAAATACGGCAGGGATCATACAAATGTGGAATGAATTTAAACAAGAATGGGAGGAAGTAGGAAATAAAATGGGGATGCTCATGGGAGATTATAGCCGTTTTGCTATTCAATCAAGTATCAATACTGGTTCTTATATTGGAGTAAGCGCTAATATATTTGGAAATGGATTATTGCCTAAGCATTTGCCTAATTTTACATGGGGTATTCTCCCAGGTTATCAATATGACAAAGCCATCAGTGATTTAAACAATTGGAAGAAATTAAAAGGATTTACTGTTACAGAGGCCGAAAAGCTTGTTTTAAAGCATTTATATAAGGAAATCACCCATTCCTGATGGACGCAAACAGTTCCCAAATTTGGGTATTTTAGCCATAAAATTTGATTACCTTTGCAGCGCTAAAATAACAGCCATTATTTCAACTATTTTTGAATATTTATGAGAAAACAAATCGCAGCGGCCAACTGGAAAATGAACTTAGCTAGTGCTGAAGCTAGTCAATTACTAAACGAATTATTAGCTACCCCACATTCCTTACAAGCACATCAAGAAGCCATTTTTGCTGTACCTGCTATTTATATTCCTTTGGCTGTAGAAAAATTAGCCAATCAATTAAATGTATTTGTAGCAGCTCAAAACTGTCATCAAAAATCAAGTGGTGCTTATACCGGTGAAATTAGTGCTCCTATGTTGGCTTCAGTGGGCGTTAAACATATTGTACTAGGCCACTCTGAACGACGTGAATATTTTGCAGAATCGGATGCTTTATTAGCAGAAAAATTAAATGCCGTATTGGCCATTGAAAGTACTCCCATTTTTTGTTGTGGGGAACCTTTAGCCATTAGAGAAGCGGGTACTCAAAATGCATTTGTAGAAGCACAATTAAAAAATGGGTTGTTTCATTTAACTGCAGCACAAATTGTTAAAGTAGTAATAGCTTATGAGCCCATTTGGGCCATTGGTACTGGAAAAACAGCAAGTAGTGAACAAGCTCAAGAAATACACGCATATATTAGAAGTATTTTGACTACTCAATACGGAGAAGCCATTGCGCAAGAAATATCTATACTTTATGGCGGAAGTGTTAAAGCTTCTAATGCCAAAGAATTATTTTCACAACCTGATGTGGATGGAGGTTTAGTAGGAGGTGCGTCCTTAATCGCCACTGAATTTGCAGCCATCATCAATGCACTTAAATAGATTTTAAAAGACTACTTTCACTTACATGAAGAATATTAGAAATTTTTGCATCATCGCTCATATTGATCACGGTAAAAGTACTTTGGCCGATCGTTTATTAGAACATACAAAAACAATTACCGAACGTGAGATGATGAATCAGGTATTGGATGATATGGATTTAGAAAGAGAAAAAGGGATTACCATTAAGAGTCATGCGATTCAAATTAATTATGTACATAAAGGCATTACTTACACTTATAATTTAATTGATACGCCCGGTCACGTTGATTTTAGTTATGAAGTAAGTAGGGCATTAGCTGCCTGTGAAGGGGCTTTATTATTAGTAGACGCCTCTCAAGGTATACAAGCACAAACTATTAGCAATTTATATTTAGCATTGGATAATAATTTAGAAATTATACCAGTGATTAATAAGATTGATATGGATGGGGCTAAAATCCCAGAAGTTACCGATCAAATTATTGAATTAATAGGTTGTAAACAAGAAGATATATTATTAGCTAGTGGCCGTTCGGGTATTGGTATTGAAGAAATACTACAAGCCATTTGCGAACGCATTCCAGCACCAGTAGGTGATCCAGAAGCCCCATTACAAGCCTTAATTTTTGATAGTGTATTTAATAGTTTCCGTGGAATTATTGTTTACTATCGAATTATGAATGGCGTTTTAAAGAAAAATGACAAAATTCGTTTTGTTGCATCTGGCCGAGATTATAATGCAGATGAAGTAGGTGTTTTAAAATTAGCCATGACCCCCAAGGCAGAAGTGAGGGCAGGTGATGTGGGCTATATTATAACTGGAATTAAAATTGCTAAAGAAGTAAAAGTAGGAGATACCATTACGCTTGCTAATAATCCAGGTCCAATGATTAATGGTTTTGAAGAAGTTAAACCCATGGTATTTGCTGGAATTTATCCTGTAAACACAGATGAGTTTGAAGAGCTAAGAGATTGTATGGAAAAATTACAATTGAATGATGCTTCTTTAACTTTTGAATTGGAAACCTCACAAGCTTTGGGCTTTGGTTTTAGATGTGGATTCTTAGGATTGCTTCATATGGAGATTATCCAAGAACGTTTAGAAAGAGAGTTTAATCAAACAGTAATTACCACGGTTCCTAACGTAAGTTTTATTTCGTATACCACCAGAGGAGAAAAAATAATAGTGAACAACCCTTCAGAAATGCCCGATCCTGTAAAAATTGAGCATATTGAAGAGCCTTATATTCGTGCGCAAATTATTACCTCACCAGACTATA
>CAMBEQ010000024.1 GCA_945865545.1 Sediminibacterium ginsengisoli
ATTTGGCTTAAGTACCCCTAATCTTAAAGAATCACAGCCACTAATTATAATACAACTAAGTAATCGTAAAGTATCAGATCTAGTTTTTAAAAAACCTTGCTTTATTGAATCACAACCAGTAAGTATAACTAAAGGTGTCTTCATTTGTGTTTTTGAACAGGAATAGATAATTGAGATTATTGAAAGAATAAAAATTAACTTTTTCATAAATCTAAATTTATAACAATTAACTATAATTCATTCTAAATGTAAATATTTATAGAAAATATTCAACTATGCTTAAACAAAATCTAATTATTATTTACAAAATATCCATTATCAGCCCTATGTATTAAAATTTCGAGTCACCATCCAGTCCGCTTTAAAACAAAGAACCCCTTGATTATTAAGGGGTTCTTTGTTTCAGCCGTTGTTCATTTAATCGCTGCTCTTAAATGCACTTATTTTAGTTCAAAATTTGAAGGATACATTCCTTTTTTAAAAAGCCCATACCCAAACATTTTAGGAATATAATCACTTATAAAATTTACATCCGCTTTTGCAGGTATCTGCATTTCCATTCCAATGGCCCAAAAACATCCATTAACAATTAACCTACGCAAGTCTTCATTTAGTAGATCTATTGATGCGCCCATTGTTGTAGAAAAGACACGTCCCACTACTCCGTTACTACCTGTATATGATTTTGTCCATGCAACCGGCATGATCGATTTTTTTAAATTTACAGGAGATTCTGGTGTCATGCCATTTGAGCTTTGACCATATATAAGCACATTGACATTCCCTAGGTCTGTTACTGTATAAACATCAGTGGGCGTCCAAATATCAGATACACCATTAAGGATAGGGTTCTTTTTGTTCTGTTCTATTCCGTTAACTACCCCTCTTGTCCCTTCTTGTGTATGATTACCATGATGACTAACCCAAGTCTCTCCAAGTATTTGTCTGCCAAAACCATTCTCCCACCCATTCACCTTACTTTGGAAATCGTATTTGGCATAAGGACTATTTTTATTCAACTTATAATTAAATGCATGAGTTGCTGTTCGAAGACCAACAACAGGTTTCCCTGCCTTAATATATTCATCGATGTACTTCATTTGGGAATCAGGAAGCTCTCTGAACCTAGTAAAAATAACTAGTAAATCTGCTTTCGCTAAATGTTCGAGCCCATTAATATTAGATAGGTTCATAGGATCAATTTCGCCTGTTTTGGGATTAGTTGAAAAAAGAACCGTACAGGAAAATCCATACCTCTTTGCCAATATCTGTGCTAACATAGGCAAGCCTTCCTCCGAACGATACTCTTCATCTCCACTAACAAATACAATATTCTTTCCTTTACCAGGTCCTTCAAACCCATTGTATTCGACCCATTGTTTGACTGTTTGAGACTGTGATGCAATGCTGCTAAATACAATAAGTAGTATTAACAGAAAATATTTTAATTTGTTTTTCATATACCGTTTTTAAAGTTTTAGCCGACACTTTTATTGGTACCGGGCAATGAGGATACAATATTTTTTTGTGAATCAAAATCTATTACACTTTTCATATAATAAATTTTTTATGCTCTTGGAGTAATTTAAAGATAAGTATATTATCTTTAAAAATAGATCTTAGCCTTTCTTTTTAGCATTGGATTTCAATTGATTAAACCATTCTAATTGTTCTTTCATAGCAGCTACTCTATCAACCGGTTCGGTCCTTGCTTCCATTAATATCCATCCTTGGTAATCCATCTTAGTAAACAATTCTAAAAGATGTTGATAGGGATAAGTTTCATCATAAAGTTCACGAACATGAACCGTATCACCAAACCATTTCTTTACACTGTTAAAATTGGGTTCGAGTCCGGGTGGTAAGAGGTCTTGTTCATTACAGTTCCAGCATATTTTAACATTGGGTTCAGTAACTTGATCAAAAATAGCTTTCATATTAGGGATTTCCTGAGTAAGATTACCATGCACTTCTACCCTCACTAACAAACCATAATCCTGTGCAAATTTTCCACATTCATTGAATGAAGAAGCAATTTGTGCAATTGTTTTTTCTTTGGATACTTCCGGTGGTAGAAAATTTGGTTTTACCTTAATGCCACTAGCACCAATATCCTTACAAAGTTTTATATATTCTTTTGTCTGGTCAATATTTTGTCTAAGTATTAGAGGATCGGTGCTATGGTATTCAAAATTGGAACCATACCCTATACATTCTACACTGCTATCTTTGAATCGTTGGTTAACTTCCTTTCTTTGCAAAGCAGTTAAATTAGTTTCTACCATATGGGCATGTTGCACTCTTAATTCAACTCCATGATAACCTGCTTTTTCGCAATTGGCAATTAAAGTGGGCAAGTCCCAATCTCTGCCCCATTGATAAGTAACCAAGCCCAACCGCATACCAATTGATTTTGAAAGTGAAAAATTAGGTAAACTTCCTATAGTTGTGAGTGCAAGTCCTGTCCCTAATCCATTTTGAATGAAGTGGCGTCTGGATAAATTATTTTTCATACTATTGGTTATTAGCTAACTATTTTTCAGTCATGCGTAAAAAATCTATGAGATGACTGCTCCAAATGATTGGCAATGAATGCGTCCCATGCCCTCGAGTAGCACTCGTAATGGGCAATAAAATGAATTTACTATTGGGTATTTTTAAAATGGCAGTATCCAATATTTTTAATTCAGGTGGATTCACTTGATCATCTGCCGAATTGATAGCTAATACGGGCGCTTTAATTTTATATAAATCAGCTGCAGGATTATACTTTCTAGATGCATCAAATTGATAAATCATATCATTGACATCTTTTCCTTTGGCGGCATTGACTAAATACTTATCTAAATAAATTTCTGCAGTCTCTTTGGTAGGCGCATCTTTTTGCCATTGCAATGGAGCACTCCCCATGAGGGCTAAAATATTTAAAGCATTTTTTAATCCATACGCTGGCTCCACTTTATAATTTCCATTTTCCCAATGGGGATCCTCTTTAATGGCGTCGATAATCATTTTACGCATCATTCTATTTCGACCAGCAATTTCAACTGGCGCACTAGCAAGAGGCATCAATGCATCCATAAAATCTGGATAGCGCTCTCCCCAAACCCAGGTTTGCATACCTCCCATAGAAGTGCCTGTAATAAGTCTTGCGTGATTTACTTTCAAATGATTGGTAACCATTAAATACAAGGCATCCACCATGTCGTCATAGGTATAGGCAGGGAAATTCATTCTCAACCCATCGCTTGGTTTGCTTGATTTGCCATGGCCAATGCCATCAGGTAATACAATAAAATATTTAGATGCGTCCAAAGGTTGGCCAGCTCTAAATAAATGCCCTGCAAAATTTTCTGTTAGCAAACTCAACCCCGAACCTCCTGTCCCATGGGTTATTAAAACAAAATTGTCTACTTGACCTTTAGTATTCTTATGTGGCGTACCTAAATAATAATAATGAAGCTTTAAGGAATCTAATGTACGCCCATCGCCAAATTTAAAATTATTAATAATGCAATCCGCTTCTTGATATGGAACTACTTTTTGTGCAGACAGCTTATTTATATTTAACAGCAATACTATTATAACAAAAAATTGTAAATATTTTTTTTTAATGTACATATATAAAATTAAGTAGGTTATACAATTATTAAGCCCCCGAAAATTAGGGGGCTTAATAAATTATTTATTATAGAAATGCCAATTCGTTTTAAAATCTCTGGTTAGGGGCTGATTGGTTAATAAGGCTCGTAGCATTTCTATAGGCATTCTATTTTCTCTTAATATCGCATCATGATATTGCTTCAAAGTTATTTTTTTGGTATCGACTAATTCTTTTTTCAAAGCATAAAATTGTAAACCGCCTACCATATAGGCTAATTGATACAATGGGCCATAATTAGTGGTGAATGATCTTCTTACTTCCCCTTCGGCATTGGCTCTTTCATGTCCCACACGGTCCACTAAATAATCTATACATTGTTGTGGGGTCCATTTACCCAAATGATAATTTAAAGAGAACATAATTCTCGCACATCTGTGCATGCGCCAAAACAACATACCTATCTTATTTTCGGGCGTTTGAGGAAATTTCATATCCCATAAAATAAATTCCCAATACAATGAATTTCCTTCATTCCAAAATGGTGTAGGGAAATTACGATAGGGTTTATATCTATTAGACATGAACCCTTGTAAATGGTGTCCCGCTATTAATTCATGATGTACCGTTGCACGAGAAAAATCTGGATTGTTACCACGCATGCTCATCATCTTATCCTCATAATCCATGGTATTAGTAGGATAAGAAATCATCAAAGTTTCTCCTCCTAAAAAGAATGGACTTACCAATTGTCTTTCTGGTGACATCATATACATATTCCAGGTTTCTTCTGCAATGGGAGGAATGGTCAATAAATCATGCTTCTTTAAGAAATCAACCGATTGATTGTACAAATCAAGCATGGCTTCGGGTTGCTTCCCTGGTGCCACATAGGAATTTTTTACTTTTTCCTGCGCCGCTTTCCAATTATCCCCAAAGCCCATTTCTCTTGAGGCTTTTAATAATTCTGCATCACACCAAGCAAATTCCTTATTGGCTATCTCTATTAACTCTTCGGGGGTGTAAGGAATAAATTCCAATTTTAATTGACGAATTAATTCATCACGTCCAATGGGTCTTCCAATAATACCACTGCCATCATCCTTTTGGTAGGCAACTAATTTTCCCTTTTTTTTAATAGCAACCGCATAGTTATTTAATAAGCTATCTGTTACAGTATAGGTTTTAGGCACCCACCAAGTAAATAAAGGATCATACCCATTGTAAAAATTATAATAATTTTTTAAAATATTTTGTAAACCCTTTATAGAAACACTTGCGTAATCTGCTAAAGTTGATTCGATACTATCCGATTTTTTTAAAGCATTAATCGACTTTGAAATTTCTTTATTGATGTTATTTAATTCTTTGGCTACCTCTTGACCAACTACTGCTATTCCACGACGACGTGGCTTTTCTAAAGCATCCAAACTATTCGCAAAAGGCAAGTATTTTACAATTTGGTCATATTTTACTTGCTCTTCATTTAGTTGATAAGATTGGTCTTCTAAATTTCTTTTAAAAAGAATATAATCTACCTTTCCATTGATATCCATGGAGGCGAAATCCAATTTTAGAATTTGTTGTTGATAATCTGCAATTAATTTTAATAAACGTTGGCGACGCTCTGGCGAATTGTAAGCATAGTTCGCATCCTGTCTATTACTTAAGGAATAAAAACGTATAATGCTTCCTCTATCGGCCTCATATTGAATCATTACATCGGCCATCTCACTTGTTTGCTTGTATAAACTAGTTTTACTTTGTTGAGCCGACAAATGATTGACAGGAACTATTTGCACTCCTATCATGAAAATGAATACTAAATTTTTCAACCCTATATATTTTTTCATATTGCTTAATTTATTCAGTAAAATAATCAAAATTGCATCAACAAAATATTTTATATGTTTAATGGTTTACAAGATAGAGCTTACTAATCAAGCAGTTAGCTTTTTAACCTAAAAATTCATCCGCAGCATAGCCTTGATAACCACAATTGGGTAGTACAAATAGAGAACCTGCCCATGGCTGTTCCAATAATTCTTGGCTGCTTAATCCCACTTTAGCAGAGGTAATGTACAAGTCGGTTAAGTGCACTCCACCAAATGTGCAGGAAGTAATTTTTGCCGCTGGTAATGATATAGAATGTAATTGTTTACCCGTTAGCGGATTCCATCTTGTTACTTGCCAACCACCCCAATGCGCTACCCACAACATTCCTTCTGTATCAATGGTCATTCCATCGGGGAACCCTTCTGCAATGGGTATGGAAATTACTACTCGCTTATTTTTTATATGCCCTGTACTTAAATCATAATCATACGCTACTACTTCTGAGGTAGGCGTATCAATATAATAAAATGCTCCACCATCCTTGCTCCATGCCATTCCATTGGAAATAGTCACATTAGAAATTACTTTTTTTGAGCTGATGTTTTGCGCATCATTATTTTTTTCCATTACATATACACTCCCCGCTTCTTTATCTTCCGTGAGCGACATAGTGCCTGCCCAAAATCTTCCAGCAGAATCGCATTTTCCATCATTGAATCGATTATTGGGCAAATTCATTTCTGGCTGAATAATAAATTCTTTATTACCTGTTTGCTTATCTACCCAATAAATTCCTTCTTTTAAAGCTGCGATTATTTTACCATTAGAACTTAGTGCATAGGATCCGACCAATTGATCTAAAGCAATTGTTTTTTGAATTTTATTAGTGGGTTGATAACTATGTAAGTGGCCATTCAAAATATCTATCCAATAAATAAGTCCTTCTTTTGAATCCCACACAGGACCTTCTCCTAATAAGGAACTCATTGCACCTACTACTTCAATATTTTCTAAAGGAGTTTTCATGAGCGATGAATACTATTTATTAAAATGGCGTAGGGCTAATACTGGTCCAACCACCATCCACGATTAAAGTTTGTCCAGTAATATGCTTTGCTTTATCAGATACTAAAAATAAAGCTGCATTGGCTATATCTGATACATAGGCTGGACGACCCATGGGGGTTAATTTATTCCATACTTCCGTATACCTCGGATCCTCCAAGGTACGCTCTGTTAAAGTTGCTCCGGGCGCAATGGTATTTACATTTATTTTAAATGGGGATACTTCAATGACTAAATTTTTAGCCAACATTTCAATGGCTGCCTTACTCATTCCATAAGCTGCTAAATCTTTATGCGCTTGATGTCCTGTTACGGAAGATGTAAATAAGATGGTTCCTCCATTTTCTTGTTTTTTCATTTGATGGCTCGCCGCTTGCGCTAAAAAGAAAGTGCCTCCTAAATTCACTTCCATGACTTTGAAAAAAGAAGCGGGTGTATAGGTAAAAAAATCACCAAATAATGTTATGCCTGCATTGGCTATCACAATATCTAATTTTCCAAATTTAGATACCGCATTGTCTACCATTTGCTGAATAAATTTAAGATCACTACTGTCTCCACCCATAGCAATACACTGCCCTTTTGTTTTTTCATTAATTTTTTGGGCTGCTTGCACCGCTAATGCCGTATCAATATCATTTAAAATAACAGCCGCTCCTTGTATTACGAGTTGTGCGCAAATTTCAAAACCAATTCCTTTTCCCGCACCAGTTACTATGGCTACTTTATCTTTAAATTCCATGGGTAAATATTAATAAATTAAAATATTTATTTTAATGCGAGTCTCTGCTTACTTCACTTCCCGACCCACCCTTTAAAAAATCCATATCGGCTCCTAAATGCGCTTGTTCCACATGATTTTGGTACAAATGCACATAGCCTCTTGTTTGCATTTTTTCAGTTTGCTTCCATACCTTTTTTCTTGCTTCTAATTCTTTCTCTGAAACTTCTAAACTTAATTTTCTATTGGGCACGTCTAAACAAATAGTATCCCCATTTTGCACCAAGCCCAAAGGTCCACCCACGGCTGCTTCCGGAGATACATGCAATACCACGGTTCCAAATCCTGTACCGCTCATTCTTCCATCGGATATTCTAACCAAATCGGTTACGCCTTGTTCTAGTAATTTTTTAGGTAAGGCCATATTTCCCACTTCTGCCATACCCGGATAACCTCTTGGTCCAACATTTTTTAAGACCATAATACTACTCGCATCAATCACTAAAGCAGGATCTTCGATACGTGCATGATAGTCTTCTATATTTTCAAATACTACCGCCTTGCCTGTGTGCGTTAATAAATTAGCACTGGCAGCAGATGGTTTAATAACTGCTCCATTAGGGGCTAAATTTCCAGTGACTACTATAATACCAGAATCGGGTTTAAATGGTTTTTGCATAGTGCCAATAACATTTCTATCATACACTTCTGCTTTAGCACAATTCTCTCCTATTGATTTCCCATTAACAGTAATAGCATTTTGATGCATCACCGATCCCATTTCTTTCATAATAGCAGGCATGCCTCCCGAATAATACAAGTCTTCTAAATAATGCTCACCCGATGGTTGAATATTGGCTAGTAGTGGGATGCCTTGAGAATGAGTATCAAAATCGGATAAATTTAAATCTACTCCGATACGTCCTGCAATGGCTAATAAATGAATAACGAAATTAGTGGAGCCTCCTATGGCGGCATTTACTTTGATCGCATTTTCAAAAGCGTCTCTTGTTAAAATTTTCGAGAGGGTTAAATCTTCTTTCACCATTTCAACAATTCTTCTTCCTGATAATTGTGATAATACTTTTCTTCTTGCATCTGCTGCAGGAATAGATGCATTATTGGGAAGTGATAATCCCAAGGCTTCTACCATCACAGCCATAGTGGAAGCGGTGCCCATTACGGCACAATGCCCTTGCGTGCGCGCCATACAAGCTTCTGCTTCTATAAATTCCTCGTCCGTTATTTGTCCTAATTTTTGCGCTACATCAAATCTCC
The DNA here is from genome assembly GCA_945865545.1 of Sediminibacterium ginsengisoli. GTDB lineage: Bacteria > Bacteroidota > Bacteroidia > Chitinophagales > Chitinophagaceae > Sediminibacterium > Sediminibacterium ginsengisoli_F. Next base: position 8,502 of record CAMBEQ010000024.1, read on the forward strand.
ATACATCGGAAGTGCCAATGTCTTTTCCTCTCCAATGTCCTTTTAACATAGGACCTCCCGAAATAACTAAGGTTGGAATATCTACACTGCAGGCCCCCATCACTAATGAAGGGGTAGTTTTATCACAACCACATAATAACACTACGCCATCTATTGGATTAGCGCGTATAGATTCTTCTACATCCATGCTCGCTAAATTGCGATACAACATGGCTGTTGGTTTTACTAAAGTTTCTCCTAAGGACATCACCGGAAATTCAACTGGAAAACCACCGGCTTCCAACACCCCTTTTTTCACCATTTCTGCCAAGTCTCTTAAATGAGCATTGCAAGGTGTTAATTCACTCCAGGTATTACAAATGCCAATAACAGGTTTCCCTTCAAACATATCGGGTGGGATGCCTTGATTTTTCATCCAAGCACGGTAAATAAAACCATCTTTCCCTTTTCTTCCAAACCAATTTTGGCTTCTCAAATTATTTGTTTCCATGTACCCTTTATTTTTCACAATTTAACAAAAAAAACCCTTGCAAATACAAGATTTACAAGGGTCTTTATGTATCAAGGGAAGGTTAAGCGCTTCGTAATCATTTATTTTTGAGCAATCTGAAAGGTCTTTGAAGATGAATTAGAAGATTTAGTTTTTGATGTTACAGTAACTGTTACAGTACATAAAACACCAGGTGATAAACTTGTAATACTAGCTTCATTGGCTGCCCCAGTACCCGAAGTGCTACTTTTAGAAACTTCAGTATTGTCTTTATTCTTTTTAGTGACTACGTCAATAGTTACTCCATCTTTTGGTAAAGAAGAAGTTACATTGATATTCACTTTTTGAGTGGCTGCTAAAGCGGCTATTGGATTGGTATAATCCACTTCTTTAGCATCTATTTCAATTTTAAAAGCAATATCAGCTTCCGTAATCACTACAGGCGGTGGTGTAACAGGACCTGGAGTTGTAGCAGGTGTATCGCCGCCTTTGCTACAAGAGAAAAGGACAAAAGGAATAGCCACCAACGCTAATTTAAATAATTTCATAATTTTCAATTTTATATTATTTATAATTTTATCATTTTAAATTGATAAGATAATTTACCGTCAGATGAAGTTACTCTAAATATGTATACTCCAGCTGATAACTCTGAATAAGACAATCTAGATCCAGCATAAACTCCTTGTATAGAAGATACCCTTGCTCCATTGGAAGTAGCGAAGACGTCTATATTTAATTTTTGATATCCGTTGACAACGAAATCAAAATTCAAGTAATTTATAAATGGATTAGGTGCTAATTTAATATACTCAGTCGCGCTTAAATTAATTACATCCGTAACCATGAAGTAGTAAGCATTGCTTGCAACACTTGTACATCCATCGTCTGTGGCTTTAACAGTATAACTTCCAGCATCTTTAGGTTTAAAGCTTGCTGCAGTAGATACCATTGAAGTGTCTTTATAATACCATTTAATACCTGTAGCTACTGAAGAAACTAAATTACCAGTAGCATCTCTTGTAATACTTGGTGCTGCAGGAGTAGCTTTAACTACAATATTAAGTTTCACACGATCGCCATAACAACCTGCTGCGGTATCTCCTTGACCTACATAGTAAGAAAGAGTACCTATTGCAGAAGTATTTAAAGTAGGTATTGCAGTAGAAGGTGTTCCACCTGTTTCAGCAGCATACCATACCAATTTAACTTTAGAAGAAGGCGCCGTATAACCACTAACTGTTAAACCTGTTTGATTTTGACAAGCTATTGCAGATGTAATAGTTGGTGCAGGAGGTAATGTAGCCACCGATACTACAATTGGTTTAGCCGTTCCACAACCTGCAGTATCTAAGGCCTTAATATAATAAGTACCAGAGGTAACTACTTTAGTTGGATCTACTACTTTATTCGTGGTATTAATATCTGAATAGTAAGCAAAGGTCAATCCTTTTGCACTTCCATTAGTAATTAAACTATCTTTTAAATTCACTACTAGTGGTAAACAAGCTGTTGCAGATGGTTTCACTGACAAACTTGGCTTAATAGCACAACCTGTATTAACTAAGAATATGAATCTTTCTACAGATAAACCATATTCATCGGTTGCAGCCACTCTTAACTTAAGGGTATCCGCATCATTTAATTTTCTCTTATTCACTAAGATGGTACTACCTATTTCAAATAAGTCATTGTTCTCTCCACCTGCTCCAGTTACAAATTTATAAGTTAATATTGGATCAACGGCTGGAGTAGGACTATAACTCGCATTTAATGATAAGGTAAACTTAGACGAATCTGCAGCACTCGACTTATAGTAGAAATAAGAACTATCCTTTCCATTTACTAATAGCTTATTAGGCCCTTGTATTGCTTGGAAAGAATATAATTTTTCAAAGTAAAGACCGCTCGCATCAGCCACTTTTAATTTAATACCATAATCAGAAGAAGAAGGAGTCTTTTTCAATCTCATAGTATTACTTGCATCAATAGTAAATAAGTTAGCTGTGTCTGTAACAATTGAATAAGTCATTTTTGCAGCACTATCATTGTTTAGAGCAGATAGAGCAAATTTCACACCACTAGTATCATTTTTCTTCAAGAAGAAACTAGCTTCTGCCGAAGCATTCAGCAAGATATCATAAGGTGCATTTTTCTCTACCAATGTTCTATCAGCATTTACCTGTATTACTTTATTGCCAGAAAACTTAGACCCTGTATTGGACGCATCTATAGATTGAACAGCCCAATAATAAGTACCTGGATCTAATAGTACCGTTAAGGAAAGGTTCTTTCCTGCATTACCTGTTTCAGGTGTTTTTCTAATACCTGAAGTTAAGTTAGCATTTGGATCCAATATATCAGACAAGCCTGGCTTAGTTCCTATACCCACAGCATACAACAATCCGGCAGCAGGTGTGTAGTCATCTGCGGAAGCGTTCCAATTTAATTGTACTAAATAACTATTTGCCACTTTACTTACAACAGCTGAACTACTAGCTTTTGGTGAAGTAGGTGCTTTATTGGCGCCATAGCTATCTTCAATATAGTTAGAATCGGCTACCGCAATGGTGGAATCCGCAAATCCTCTTACGCTATTACTTTTAATAACAGAAGCTGAAGCAGTTGTTTCATTAAGCCCAGTAGAGAGTGATTTTATTTTTCCAGTAGAGATAGAAGCATTGGTCGTTACTACTGTAGAATCATTGTATAAATAAGCTAAATCTCTTACGTTTTTTAATATTTTAAACGAGCTCACTACACTGGTTGTATTCTTAATAGGGTCTCTCACCTTCTCCGTTCCTACCAATACCAAATCAAGGATTCTCTTACCACTAAAGTCACCTAAGCTTGGTCTCATGACTGAATAATTACCAAAAGGGAAAGTAGGTAATTCATCGTAATTCATAACACCGGTTGTGCCTAGTTTGGAAGGATCCGCAAAAGCCATGGCACTAAAGATACCTGTACCTGGTCTTGAACCACTAAATATGATATCAGGGAATCCATCGTTATTTATATCCCCCCAAGTGGTTTGCCCTTTTTCAAAAGGTTTCACATTAGAATTGGTTTGTAAAAACTGAATTGTTTTTTTAACAGAGTCAACCCATTTATTTTGATACACTCTAAAAATAACCCCTGCGTCTGATCTACCAGAAAGTGCTAAATCAAATAAACCATCATTATTGTAATCGATTAAATCAATCGTTGCATTTCTTACGGTAGGCAATGAAAGTGATTCATTTAAAACAAAGGAAATTTTATTAGAAGTATCAGAGGTATTCATATACACTGACCCTACTCTCTTATTATTGTTTCCGTCATTGTATAAAATGGCTAAATCTGGTTTCAAATCTTTATTTAAATCCCCTATTGCTAAACTTACATTTGAAATTAATTTAGTAGTTAATATGGAATCTAAATTAGTTGTAATTGGTTTTACATTAAATCGAAGTAATCCAGATGGGGTTCTAGCTACGGTATCTTTATAGAAACCTAAAAATTTAACCTGCCCTAATCCAGAATTATCCAATCCAGTATAAATAAAGTCTTTATAGCCATTATTATCTAAATCTATAAAGTCAATTTTAGCACTAGCCAATTTTTCACCACTGAACACATTATTGGTTATGTTCTCAAATTTATAATTACCTAGGTTTTTGAACACCACCAATTTTCCTTTTAAGTTGGAGACATCATCACCAGCGACTACTAAATCTAATAAGCCATCGTTGTTAATATCCACCCACTTAATTTGTGCATTTACAAACCCATTTAAGTCGTTCCTAAATCCAGTACCTCTTCCGGCTAAAGAAACCCAGTTAGAGTCATTTTTAAATTTAGCAAACTTACCTCCTAAGTTTTTATACAAACCAACTGGTGTGTTAAATTGATCATTGGTTGCATCGCCAGTTCCTAAGTATAAGAAATCAAATACGCCTCTATTACTTACATCGGCCCATGCAAAAGCAGGATTTTCAAGTGGCTTAATTCTTGAGTCTATAATACCACCTTGGTTTACAAACTGCCATGAATACTTCAATACAATTTTTTGGTTATCTGCAAAAGAAGAAGATAAGAAATTGCCATCCACCGCTTGCACCGACCAATAGTAAACCCCAGGAGGTAATTCTAGATAATATTTATTTGAACCAATTAATGAAGTATTAGGTGTTTGTAATTTATCCGTTTTAGGATTCACTTGAATAACACGCAAATCACTTAATCCAGGCTTGGTTCCCAACTTCAAGTTATAATACATATTGTTTGCACTGGTATGATCATCCTCTGATGCATCCCATTGCAATACTACCCTTCCTTGACCCTGATCGACAAAGGTTAAGTTTTGTGGCGTTGCAGGTGCTGTATTCAAATTATCCCCTTGTTTATTTAAATAAATTGAAGTAGTGGTAGACAATGCTTTTTGTCCGCTGATTACTAAGTCCATGCTTCCATCTCCATCCGCATCTCCCCAACTTATAGCAGCATTAGCATATTGTGGAATATTTTTATTTTGTGACAAAGTAAAATTACCAAAGCCTCCTTGGTTTAAGTAGAATTTAGTTACAGGATTGGCCAGGGTATCTAATCCTGCTACGGTAATGTCTAATAAACCATCATTATTAATATCTACTATTTTAACGTCCCCATCGGATATATTATCTAAAGGCACCCCGCTAATAGTATAGATACTTCCATAAGAGAAGTAATTACCAAATTTGGCATTTTTAGTTTCCTTGGTTTGGTTTCTAATAATCAATAATAGTGGCACATCCGTATTCACATTGTTAGTGCTTTTCACAAAAGTTCCAATTTCAACTATATCCAAATCACCATCTCCATCAATATCACCCACATCAAATCGAGCATTCTTCATAGCTATGCTATAATTATTACTACAATTACAAATAGGATCCCACATATTGCTACTTAATGGGTAAGTATATCCATTGTTGTATTGGCCACCTCCATAATTATTGTCACTTATTTTTGGATCCAATAAAGTATTCACACGAACACCTCCAATGGCTGCCACTTTATTATTCGATGTACCAGTACCAGCAAATATTAAATCTAAATCACCATCCAAGTCATAATCTATAAATCGGGAATCTGCATCGTACATATCAGGAATTGCCCCATTAAAATCTGTCACTTTGGTAAAATTACCTCTACCATCGTTCTTATATAAATAGGAATGCGCAATTCCTTGTGCATCTTGACCAGAAGTAAACATGTCTAATGTTCCATTGTTATCATAATCACCAAAAGCCATATTCGATTTCTTTAATCCATCCACAGTTGCAGGTGTCTTCACTTCAAAAACACCACGATTATTAATAAGTGTTTGGAAACCAACACCTGCACCTCCAGGTTGACCAATCATGGCAATGTCTAACCAACCATCATTATTTAAATCGACCCATTTGATATCACCATAATGGTAGGCTTTATTGGCTAGGTTTTGGTTTTCGAAAGTAGATCCTGTGTTTTTGAAAACGGCCGTTACATTACCATTGTCATTTTCTCCCAACACCGCTAAATCTAATAAACCATCATTGTCATAATCTCCCCATGAGAATTTAGCGCCAAACAAACCTGGTATATTATGATCAAGTAATTCTAATGGATCTTTAGGAATAAATAATTTTTCAGCAAATGTAGATGCCTGCCCTTCCTTATTCACCATTTGTACTTTAATATAATAAGGCTTTTTACTAGAAATGCTTAAGTCATTAAACGAAATGGAATCTGGGTAATTTCTTGCATAAGCACGATCCAAAACAATTGGAACGGTAGGCGCTAATTTTCTATAATTATAGGCATTATTAATTCTTGCAGTGGAATAGTCTGCATTGGTATCCACTATTAAATTAGCAAAAATATAAGGGTCTATCTCATCTGAAGATGGAGTCCATTTAATTTTAACTTGATATCCACTATTAGAGACAGTAATGTCAGTAGCCGCAATCGCTGCAGGTGCTATTCTAGCTGCACCTCCAGTTTCCTGTATCCATGTTTTGATCATATAATTATTAGTATTCCAAGAATCTAAATACCCATTTTGATCTTGCACTGGTTCAAACCACATTAAGTCCTTGGCCCCATCTTGGTTTAAATCGAGCATCTTTAAATTACTAATAGCCCAAACATTATTAGAAGAGTATGGTGCTGATCCTATTGTTGTTTTATCAAAATCACCACGGTGGTTATTTAAATAAGCAATAAAAGTACCCGAATTATCTATCGTTATTACATCCGGGTAACCGTCATTGTTAATATCACCTACGGTCACTTTACCATCATTGATGGCTCCATTTACTTGCATTTCTGCACTTACAGCACTATAGGTGTTATCAAAATCATACACTTTATAATTTCCACCATTCATCCTAGTTAAAATTTGAACGGTACGGCTATTTTTAAAATCACCAAAATACAAACCTGCTTGCCAGTCTATACTAATTCCTGTAATGTATAGGAAGAATTTACCTGCTTTTTTATTGGATACAAAAACTACTAAAGGATTTCCATTTTGGCCTGATAAGCCAATGCTCCAGGGATTAGCACTGATACCAAAAATATCAGGAATACCATCGTTATTAATATCTACTACTTTTACAATACGAATACTACTATTAATTTGTTGTATAGGATTCCAGGTGTTACCAAAATTCAATGTGGAATTTGGCTCCCATTTCACTTGATTTAAGCTTACAACAAGTTCTTCTTTTCCATCAAAATTCCCATCCATAAATTCTGCAGCAGATTCTACATTCTGTCCTTGATTGGTTTGATAATCTTGATATTGGAAAGTTTTTTGATCCCATTTATAAGCCAAATTGGTCGTTTGATCGTATGAATTTACATTCGTGTTAAAGAAATTTCTTGGAGGAGTAAGGGTATCTAAAGTAAAATTCAAATTGTTATTGGTTAAATAGGCAATACGATTTTGTTGGTTCATATCGGTGCTACTTTTATAAATACCCACCAAATCAAACTCATTGTCCCCATTTACATTCATTGCCCCCACCACTTGCATATAATCATTTTTGCCTTTTGCAATAAGTGACTTTTTATTTAAAGTGAATTTTATTTTATTAGACCCAGTTCCTGCTAAAATATTAATAGCAGTTAATGAGTCATTAATAAATCTCTTAGAACTATCAATTTGTCTGTATGCTTGTGAGTATATAATTAATTTAGGTAAAGCAGTTGCAACATCTGCAGCCAATTTAACTAAGTTAACCGATTGTTGTAATGCCCCACCTGATCTTGAAGGTACTCTTACAAACAAAGAAGCAGTATCTATATTGGTTGAAGTATTAAAACGTACCGAAGGAACAAATATGGTATCTTTTGAGGATTTAATATTACTTAATCCTGTTTGAATTGCAGTAGTCCCAGAACCTATTGTAGCACGTAAAACATAAAAATACTCTTTACCTGAAGTAGGTAAAATATCCTGAATAGTATCTTGTGTTAAATCAATGGTTCTCGCCAAAGGCGCAAGCGTATCCAATGATGTTTTAATGGTATCACGGTACAATTTAACATTCGTTAAAGCAGTGGTACCTGTTTTAGCCCATGTTAATATAACCGCAGTTCCTGTTTTTTGTAATCTTGAAATTTGAGGAGCTGGAACACTAAATTTGTTCTCAAAAGCACCTACATCCGCCTTAGTCCCAGTTGGATTAGGTCTTGCAGCACCATTGTAATCGTAAGTTAATGCCCTTAAAGTATCTTTATCAGAACCACTTAAATATAAGACATCTTGACCTTTGCCTAGAGCAGGAGAAAAGTTGGTTAAGGTATAATCGTTTGAAGATGAGTTTTTGAACTTTGGATCTGCTAAAGTATTAGTGGCAGACTGCGCAGCTAAAGCCCCATTATCCACTATAGAACCTACTACTTTAAATAATTTATTATTGAAATTAGAGTTGTACCCGTTCTCAGAAAGAATACTATTAAAAATAACTACTGATTTTTCAGGACCACAACAATTTGTACTCAAAAAGTTATTATTTGAGAAAACAGAATTGATAAATCTAATCACTTTAGTTCTTGGTCTTGATGAATCTTGACCACCCACAATATTAAGAGCTCCACTTTGAGTAGAATTATTAATAATTAAACAGTTTCTAAACTCAGGGGCAGATTGATCTGAACTTATTACAAATTGACCAGCCAAATTATTTGTAAAAATACATGATTCAAATAATGGGTTTGAATTCCAAGAAATAGAAACCGCAGCGGGTGCTCCATTGTTCCAATTATTAAAAGCTCCACCAGATATAGTTAATCCTATAAATACATTTCGAGGTTTACTATAATTGGTCACATTCCAGTCCCCTTGGTCTTCAATTCTTAAAACTGGGGCTGTAGTACTTGTCGATTCCAAAGGATAAATAATCGCCTTACCCTTATTTTTCGCCATGATGGTAAATGTTCTTTTACTCAAAAATATATTCTCAAAATAAGTTCCATCATTTAAAACAATAGTATCTCCATCTTGACCGTTATCAATGGCATATTGAATACCCTTCATAGGCAAGCCAACAGAGGCATTATTAGTTGCAAGTCCTGCGGTATCCAATACCCAAGTATTATTGGCTTTAGCATTAGCTAATTTAGACATATCACTGGCAGCACCCACACTATCCACTACTTTAATACCATAAAAATATTTAGTATTAACAATGACTGATCTATCAATATAATAATTAGTATCTATCGCTGAAGCGATTTTATCTAAATTAATAGCATCTATGCCTCTATAAATATTGTATTTTCTTCTAATAGTAGAAGTATCAGACCACACTAAAGCAACAGATCTTGCTCCACCAAATGCACTTACTGTATCCACTCCATCAGGAGGTACATTGGGTTTGACATTCAATTGATTAGAAAATCCACTAAATAAAGCAGGACTAGCATCATTGAATGCTTTAACCCTGTAGTAATATTTAGTTAAGTTAGTTAAGTTAGTAGTATCTATAACTAATAAACTATCAATCTTATTAATAGTGATAATTGCTGTTGGATTTGCATCATCAGCAATTGCACTTGTAGATCTATAAATTTTATAACCAGCAATGGTGCCATTTAATGGTTTTGTCCATTTTAACGAAATAGATTTATTTGAACCATCTGCAGAAACTAAAACTGGGGCTGGAAAGCCAAAAGTATTTTCAATGGCTCCAATATCCGAATTTGATCCAGCTGGAGAGGGCCTTGAAGTACCATACATATCAGCGGAATTCACTTTTTTAACACTATTTTTTCCGTATGTATTTTTACCTGAATTAATTAAACTACTTGAAGAACTTAGAACCATATTAACTGTATCAGAAAAATTTGGAGTGGATGCAATTACATTATTACTGTAAGCCACGTTAATTTTATCAAGAGCGCTTCCTAATTGTGGATTTTTTGAAAAGAAATTGTTTTCAACATACATATCATTAAACTGAGAAGCCCATGGCACTACATAAAAGTCAGCATCATTTTGATGAAAAATATTATTAACTGCATAAGTCACCGGAGAATTATTGTCCAGTGAAATTGGCGGATTTAAGTTAGAAACAAAAGTATTATTAGCATAAAATATTGTATCACTACCTCCAAACTGAATTAAAAAGTTTTGTCTATTGCCTCCATTCTGTCTTGCATTCTCATAAGTTCCATTATTATAGAATATGTTATCAGTAATTAAATTATTCCCATTCACCCATCCTTCTAAAATTCCTAATCTAACCCAATTGTTATTAGGCTTTTCTATATTTAAAATGTTATTTCTGAAAATATTTTTAGTTACAGTAAAGCTATTAGCATCAAATCTAATTCTGCTATAGTTATTTTCAAATACAGAATTGGTAATGATTGTGCTATCTCCAAATTGAACAAATTTAGTAACATCTTCGTAGTTGCCATTTGGATCACTTGCTATAGTTTGGTTACCGTTATTATAAACCAAACAATGGTCGATGGTAATAGAACTTGCATTACCCCAAACACTGTTAAATAATTTTGCGGTACCTGTTACACCAGTAAATGATAATCCAACAAATTTTGTTCTAGTACTACTACTATTTGTATAATTTGAACTAGTATAAGAAATGATAGTGCCTCTTAAGCCTGTTGCATCAATAATAGTTGATCTTATTGAAGCGGTATCGGTATTATCGATCAAATATCTAGAACCAATAGTAACACCTGGCGCTATAGTCATTTTACTAGCATATGTACCAGGGAGTAAAACTACTTTATCCCCTTTAATGGCATTAGACAACCCTTTTGATAATGTCTTAAAAGGACTTTCTGAAGAACCAACACCATTGGTTGTAGCATTGATGTCTACATACCATGTAGCTGCTGTAATAGTATTGTCAGTTTCGAAATTAGCTGATGCACTTGCTTCAGAAACCACTCCATTTAAATCTCTATTAATCAAATAGTAATAGTATTTGGTTCCTAAAGTAGTAGTAGTATCATTATATTGATTAGAAGTATCTTTTATACTCGCTATTAATGTTGCACTTGCTAAAGTGGGTCCTCTGTATATATCCACATAAGTGTTGCCACTTGAGTTAGCAAGTGTCCACGATAGGTTAATAAAAACTCTTGGAGATGACAATGTCAGCCCAGTTGGCTTAAGCACAGGACTTGTGGATGCAGGAATTTTTAAAGTATCTAATGAACTAGAAATACTTGATAGTATAGTTCCAGTATTAATTTTAGTCTTTAATTTATAAAAATATGTTTTACCAGCTGTCAAGCCTGTGGAGTCAATAAAAATACTACTTGCAGTGTCGTAGTAACCAATAGCTTGATACCTAGTTGGAGTTGTAGGATTTGTTACAGAGTCTTTAAAAATTATCAATGAATCAACAGCAGGTGAATTAAATACAGAAAAATTTAATTGAACTACCGGCTTGCTATTTGATAAAGAATTTTTTAATGAAACCACTCTAGGTAAAGGCATGGAAGAACTAGACTCTATCGCACCTGCATCTGGCTTAGTGCCAGCTGGAAGTGGCCTATCATTTCCTAAATAATCAACAACTGGTATAGTGGCATCCTCGTATCCCATTCCAAAGCCATTAGTTTCTGAACTTAAAGCAAAATTAGAAACACTAGTACTAGTATCAACGAGCACTGCAGAACTTAGTTTATTAGAATTATCAAAATTAAACGTATAAAAACCTCCATAATATCCAGAACTTTGATCCTGATTCAATATACTTCCCATCATATTATTCCTAAATATGGTCGTACTGTTTCTTGCATTACTACTTCCCGCCCACATAAACTCACCTTTCGTATTAGTTTGTGTTGCAAGAAGATAATTATTATCAATAATATTATTTATCCAATACGACACAAAATTAACCTGAGGTTGATTTTCTCCATCCGAAGTTCTAAAGTATGCTGCCCTAGTATTGTTTTTATATAGTGTATTATGCACAATAAAGGTCGTGTCAATAATATTATCAAACACTTTTCCACTTATGGAAAATATATTATCCCCTGAATTATTATAAAATACGTTATTGTATACCTTGGCACCAGTGCCATTAAAATAGATGATACCGCTATTATTTTGACCATGTTGATAGCCGTTTACTCCTAGTGCTTTATTTTTTACGAAAGTATTATTAGCAATTATTGTTAAAGGTTGGTATCCATGATTGATCCAATCCAACTGAATCACAGCCATACCAATATTATTGGAGAACTTTGTATTTGAAACGTTAGACCCAGTTAATACATAAGGGACAGTTTCAGATGAACCAGAATTTTGTAATATACAATTACGAACTGTGCCGAAAGTAATATATACTGCATACTTTGAAGCATTTGTTATAGTTAAACCAACAAGCTTAAAATAATTGGTATCTCTATCTGAACCAGTCGAATAGATCAATGCATCTGGTGTTGAATTTTGAATGACACTGTCTCCTGAAATAATAGTATTTTGAATATGACTAGTTAATCCATCAATTAAATATTCTGATGCAATAACTATACTTGTATTGGATCTTACTTTTTCTTTATACGTTCCGTCTTTGATGATTACAGTATCCCCATACACTGCAGAATCAACAGCCATTTTAACTGTTGAAAAGCTAGTGCCTTTATTTGTTGTTGATGTTTTATCTACAACAATTCTTCTGCCACCTTGAGCATTTAAATGCGCACTAGTTGACAACAATAAAATACTTACTAATAAAACTCCAAGCAATTGAACTCTTTTCATAAAAAGGTTTTTTAATAAAAATTTAATTAAGCATATACTACATTGTCGTGGGGGCTGACAACGAATAAATTTATAAAATAGTATATGCCAATAGTAATGATTTGTTAAAAATAATAAAATACAGCGGAATTTAGAACATTATCGTAGACTATATTCTAAAAATGTTAATATTTAATGATTTTAAAAAACAAAATAAGTGTAATTAATTGATTTTCATATACTTAGTAGAATATTTTATGCTAATTTCTTTATTATTTTAATGTTAATTCGGACGAGTTTGCAGAACTATCATGAATGGCATTATTCTGCTTCTATTGTCTTAGCTTTAGTACCAAGATTTGCCAATAAAACCTATTAAATGACCACAATTGCCATCAATCTCTCCTTCCTACACAACCCCGCTATCGAAATCGTGTTAAGGACCCTTGCAGTGTATACTTTTATGATTTTAGCCCTGCGCATTTTTGGTAAAAAAGAGCTGGCCCAATTATCCGTTATTGACTTGGTTTTCATCCTTTTAATAAGCAATTCGGTGCAAAATGCGATGGTAGGACCCGACACCTCCTTGAATGGCGGATTAATTGCTGCGGGTGCTTTATTTTTAGCCAATTATACCCTAAAACAAATACTTTATCGTAGTAAAAAAATGAGCGAATTAATACAAGGGGAAGCTATTTTACTCATTTACGAGGGAAAAGCCAATTTAGACAATTGCAGAAAAGCAGAAATTACCATTGAGGAACTAGAAGCTGCCGTGAGAGAACATGGTGCTAGAGACATTCAAAAAGTAGATCTTGCTATTTTAGAAGTGGATGGCAATATCAGTGTAATTAGCAGCGATTATCAAACCAAGTCTAAAGTTGCTCATCCTCGAAAGCATAAATTCAAAGGAAGATTGAATAAAAGCTAAAGTACAATTCCTGCCCTAGTCTTCTATAAAATGACCATTTTCTATTTAGGAAATTGACCTATATCCTAGTCTATTTAATACTTAATACCATTACTCCATCTTTATTTTGTAGAAAGCAAAAAAAGTAGGAAATTAACTGCTTCAACCGATTTATTCATAACGATTAAAAACACATGAAAAAAAACATCTACCATTTCATTCAATCTCTAACAATTTTTTGCTTTTTAGGATTAGCGCTTTCTTCTTGTAGTAATAAAAGAAGTAGCACCCCTAAAGTTTTGATTTTTTCTAAAACAGCTGGCTATCATCATGCCTCTATTCCAATTGGAATTAAAGCCATTCAAGATCTAGGATTGAAAAATGGTTTTGAAGTAGATACGACCACTGATGCAAATAAATTTGCAGAGGACAGTTTAAAAAAATATGCAGCACTGATTTTTTTAAGCAGTACTGGAGAATTATTAACAGGCAATCAAGAAATTGCTTTGGAAAGATACATTCAATCAGGTGGTGGATTTGTAGGAATTCATGCCGCTACCGATGCGGAGTACGATTGGAATTGGTATGTTAATATGATTGGTGCTTCTTTTTTAAGCCACCCAGATCAACAAGAAGCTACTTTAGTGATTAATGATAAAACACATCCTTCTACCGATAGCTTACCTGCCACTTGGTCAAGAAAAGATGAGTGGTATAATTTTAAAAATTTAAGTAAGGATATTAAAGTACTCATTAGTATAGATGAAAAATCATACGAAGGTGGAAAAAATGGCGACTCTCATCCAATGGCTTGGTACCATGCATATGATGGCGGTCGAGTTTTTTATACCGAATTAGGCCATACAGACGAATCTTATGCTGACCCATTGTATTTAAAACATATTTTAGGTGGTATTCAATATGCTATGGGCGATAATACTTCAGACTATAGTAAAGCGCATAGTGTGTATGCCCCAGATGAAAGTCATTTTAGTAAAGTACAATTAGTAACAGGTACTTTTTTTGAGCCTACCGAAATAACTATACTACCAAATCTTGATGTATTAATAGTTCAACGTAGAGGCGAAATTTATTTGTACAATAGTCAAACTAAAAAAATAAAGCAGGCCGGCTTCTTAAATGTGTATTGGAAAACTGCTGCAACAGGTGTCAATGCAGAAGAAGGTTTATTAGGTGTTAAGCTGGATCCAGATTTTGCAAAAAATCATTATGTATACATGTTCTATAGCGCACCCGATTCTTCTGTGAACAGAGTCTCTAGATTTACTTTAGAGAACGACACCATCATCAATAGCTCTGAAAAAATTGTCTTACAATTTTATGAACAAAGAGATATTTGTTGTCATACAGGTGGTTCCATTGCATTTGGACCTGATAAAACATTGTTTGTTTCTACGGGAGATAACACCACTCCATTTGATGAACCAAAACAAAAGTATGTAAGCAATGGCTATGCCCCTTTGGATGACCGACCAGGTCATGAACAATATGACGAGCGTCGAAGCTCGGGTAATACCAACGATTTAAGAGGTAAAATTTTACGTATCAAAGTAAAAGAGGATGGCACTTATGAAATTCCTGAAGGAAATTTATTTCCAAAAGGCACTGATAAAACAAGGCCAGAAATTTATGTGATGGGCAATCGCAATCCATATAGAATTTCTGTAGATCAAAAAAATGGCAATTTATATTGGGGTGAAGTGGGTCCTGATGCCAATAACGATAGTTTAGACATTCGTGGACCACGTGGTTATGACGAAGTAAATCAAGCGCGTAAAGCTGGTTATTTTGGTTGGCCTTTCTTTATAGGAAATAATTATCCTTATCATTTATATGATTATGCTACTGGTAAAACTGGCCCTACGATGGATCCAGCTAAGCCAATCAATGATTCAAGAAACAATACCGGATTAACCATATTACCTCCTGCTCAACCTGCATTCATATGGTATCCTTATGCAGTGTCTCCCGACTTTCCTAGCTTAGGAGCTGGTGGTCGTACGGCAATGGCTGGTCCAATTTATTACAGCGATTTATATCCTAAAGAAACTAGATACCCTTCTTACTATGATGGTAAATTTTTCTTTTACGAATGGATGCGTGGCTTTATTAAAGCAGTAAGCATGAAAGCCAATGGCGATTATGACAGAATGGAACCATTTATGGGAAATACTAAATTTAATTCGGCCATTGATGTGGAAGTTGGACCTGATGGTCGTTTTTATATTTTAGAATATGGAAGTGGTTGGTTTAGTAAAAATGAAAATGCGGGATTAGTTCGTATTGATTATAAATGATAAAATTAAGGTTATGGATAAAAGACAATTTATAAAAGACGTTTTGTTGACCACCATGGCAGCCCCATTGGGACTTACTGGTATGGCACAAAGTTTTAAACTAAAAGAAGAGGTACCTGCTGCTCTATTAGCGAAGGACGATGACTTTTGGTTAACCATTAGAAACCAATACCTGCTCAAACCAGATTATATAAATCTAGAAAATGGTTATTATAATTTTATACCTCAACCTATCTTAAATAAATTAATTGAACACATTAAAGAAGTGAATTACCAAGGTTCTTATTATATGAGAACGGTTCAATGGGATAATAAAAAGAAAATTGCTGCCAGGCTTGCTGGAATAGCAGGTTGCCTTCCAGAAGAAATGGCCATTACTAGAAACACAACCGAGTCGTTGGACTTAGTCATTGGTGGCTTTGACTGGAAAGCGGGCGATGAAGCAATAATGACCATACAAGATTATGGTGCTATGTTGGATATGTTTGAGCAAGTGAAAAATAGATATGGTGTGGTCAATATAAAAGTATCCGTTCCACTTCATCCTAAAAATGACGAAGAAATTGTAAACCTATATGCGAATGCTATTACCCCTAAAACAAAAGTGATTCATGTTAGCCACATGATAAATATTACGGGACAAATATTGCCTATTCGTAAAATATGTGATATGGCTCATGCAAAAGGGGTACAAGTAATTGTAGATGGCGCCCATGCTTTTGCACATGTAAAATTTCGTATTGATGAACTTAATTGTGATTACTATGCAGCTTCTTTACATAAGTGGATGAGTACTCCACTTGGTGCAGGTTTATTATACATCAATAAAAATAATATAAAAATTTTATGGCCTTTATTGGGCGATGGTGAAAAAGACCTTACTAAAATTAGCAGACTCAATCATGTAGGTACTCACCCAGTCCATACCGATTTAACCATTAATGATTCTATGGATTATTATGAAATGATTGGTGCAGAGCGTAAAGAAGCCAGGATGTACTTTTTACAAAACTATTGGACAAGCAAAGTTAGAAACCTACCAAGAATTATTTTAAATACCCCAGCGGACGCAAAAAGAAGTTGTGGTATTGCCAATATAGGTATTGAAGGTATTACACCAAGTGACTTAGCACTACGTTTAATGAAAGAACATAAAGTATTTACCGTGGCTATTGATGGTGCAGAAGTACATGGCTGCAGAATTTGCCCTAACGTTTATACCACTATTGCTGAATTAGATGCTTTTGTTTTGGCCATTAAAATATTATCCAACAATGCCTAATGATTTCAAAAGAACTACCGAAGCCAATTCCTTATATCATAACATTGAGGCTTCGACTACTGCTGAAATTTTAAAAAATATCAATAAAGAAGATCAAAAAATAGCTTTCGAAGTAGAAAAAGCTATACCATCCATTAGCTTATTAATTGAGGCGATTACCGAAAAATTATTATCCGGTGGTCGCCTTTTTTATATTGGAGCTGGCACTAGTGGTAGATTGGGCATGGTGGATGCTAGTGAGTGCCCCCCTACTTTTGGCGTTCCCCAGGATTTAATTATTGGCATTATTGCTGGTGGTGAAAAAGCGATGTTTATGGCTATTGAAAATGCCGAAGATAATACAGAACAAGCATGGCTTGATTTAGAAGCGTATAAAATAACCCCTTTAGATTTTGTAATAGGTATTGCAGCTAGTGGTACCACCCCTTATGTCATTGGAGGTTTAGAAAAATGTAAAGCCGCAGGAATACTTACTGGAAGTATTGCTTGCAATAAAAATAGTCCATTGAGTACAGCCGCTAAGTTTCCTATTGAAGTGGAACTGGGCCCTGAATTTATTACAGGAAGCACCAGAATGAAAAGTGGCACTGCTCAAAAATTAATATTGAACATGATTTCTACTACCGTCATGATTAAATTGGGCCGTATCAAGGATAATAAAATGGTTAATATGCAATTAACCAATCAAAAACTATTTGAAAGAGGAGTAGCTATGATCATGGAAGAATTGAAAATAACTGATACCGCATTGGCTAGTCAACTTTTGAAAAAATATGGTTCTGTAAAGCTAGCTACCGAAGAGTACAACAAAGCTCAATAATTAAATTCAATTTCGGATATTGATACTATTTAGGAAAACTTATTTTCCCCATGGTTGTGGCCACTTTTGTTGCATTGCCGCCTGCTAACAATGGCTTACCCGCAACCGCTTCATTGGCCAACAATGCAAATAAGATAGCTTCTTTGGCATCCGGGTCAATTCCAATTTTACTAGTAGATTGTATTGAAATATCAGGCAATACTGACTGCAAATTTTCCATTAACATCCCATTGTGCATGCCTCCGCCACTAATATAAATTACAAAATTAGTTCCTAATGGAATACACTTATAAATAGCATCTGCAATAGTTTCGGCAGTAAACCTATTTAAGGTAGCCATTAAATCGTTGGGTAAAATAGTTTTACCTAAAGCAATTTGAGCAGCTACTATAAAATCAAGATTAAATAATTCAGGCCCGATAGTCTTAGGAAAACTGTTATTAAAAAAAGAATGATTTTTCATTACCGAAAGTAATTCAGTATCTATCCTACCCGTCTTAGCAATGGCACCTGCATGGTCATAGCTTAAATCGTTAAAACACTTTTTAATATAGGCATCCATTAAAGTATTTCCAGGCCCAGTATCGGTTGATACAATTTGTTCAATGGAGCAACCAGCAGGTAAATAAGTAAAATTGGCAATGCCTCCAATATTTAATAATACTCTATTTTCAATAGGATGAGTACACAATAAATAATCACCATAGGTAGCCAATGGGGCTCCCTCTCCTCCTGCTGCTATATGTTTTTGTCTAAAATCACTGATGGTGATAATACCTGTAGCCACTGCCAAATGATCTGCTTCTCCAATTTGTAAAGTGGCTGTATCAAATTCATCTGTAGGATGTAATGACTTTGGTGCATGGAAAACGGTTTGACCATGACTTGCGATAATATCAACTTTATTCGATTTTATTTTCCAATGCAAAAGAGCCTCATTTACACATTTAGCGTGGACCTTCCCAATCCAAGGATGTAATACACACAATTGTTCAAGTGAAATAGTCTCTTTAGAAAATACGGTTAGTAATTTTTCTTTAAAATCGGAACCATAGGGTATGGTCATAAATTGCTCTAAAACTACTTTAGTTTGAATACCCGATCCAGTGATAGTGCACAGTGCAATGTCTAAGCCATCCATAGAAGTGCCGCTCATTAAACCAATGATTCTTCTTGAAGGCTTATTAGCTATTTCGAATAGTTGTTTAATATTTTCGTGCACTTTCTTATAATTAGGGTAAGGATACTCAATAAAGTTACTAAACTGCTGTCATATTTGGGTTCGCATTAGGCTTACCTAAAGAATTGATTAACTGCAATTAACAGCAATAGGCCAATTTTCCACACCGCCTTAAACTCATTCAATTTCAATAGCTTATAGTGTAACTTTACCACTTATAAATTGCATATGCTAAAAGTAGGCGTGTTTGGAGTAGGTCATTTAGGTAAATACCATCTTAATAATTGGAAAGAAATTCCAGGGGTTAGTTTGGTGGGCTTTTTTGATCCCAACAATGACCATGCAAAAGAGGTAGAAAAAATCTATGGCCTTAAGCGGTTTATGGATGAAGAAAAATTAATTGCCGCTTGTGATATCATTGATGTAGTTACCCCTACTCATTTACATTTTCCTGTTTGTGAAATGGCCATTAAAATGGGTAAGCATGTATTTGTAGAAAAGCCAATGGCCAATACCATTGAAGAAGGCAGATCTATTGTAAATATGGTTAAAGAAGCCAATGTAAAATTACAAGTAGGACATGTTGAAAGATTTAACCCTGCCTATACTGCTTTAAAAAATGCCTCCTTAAACCCTTTGTTTATAGAAGTACATCGCTTGGCGCAGTTTAATCCAAGAGGCACTGAAGTGAGTGTTATTTTTGATTTGATGATACATGATATTGATATTATTTTAAGTATTGTAAAAAGTGATGTTAAAAATATTTCAGCCAGTGGTGTAGCCGTATTAACCGACACCCCTGATATTGCCAACGTTCGTATTGAATTTAACAATGGCTGTGTGGCTAATTTAACAAGTAGCCGCATTAGCATGAAAAAAATGCGTAAAATTAGACTGTTCCAAAAAGACGCCTATATCGGTATTGATTTTTTAGAAAAGAACACTGAAATTATAAAGCTCAAACAACCAGAAGATACAGATGCCTTCTCTTTTGATATTGAAACGCATCAGGGTACCAAGACTATTTCTATTGCCAACCCTGTTATTGAAGATGGCAACGCCATTAAAGCAGAGCTAAGTAGTTTTGTACATGCTATTGTTAATAATGAAACTCCGGTGGTAAGTGAAATTGATGGCTTTTTAGCGATGGAAGTAGCGCACCAAATTTTAGAAAAAATAAGTAAAAGCACTTCTATCCTAAAGCAAAATTCGGATACCTACCCCATGGCAGAACCCACTTCTTTAGAAGATTAGTTGTATACCAATCTTATACGTTTTACGATAAATTAAAGAAAACTGTTTTAAGAAAATCTTTTTGATAAAATATAATTGGCTATGGCTAAATCCAATGGCCTGGTAATTTTTATATTTTCATATTCACCGTCTACCAAATAAACTGGTACCCCGCTAGCTTCCACCACATTGGCTTCATCCGTAAAAGAGGCTTGATAACTTTGCTCAAAGGCTTTTAGTAATAGCTCGGATCTAAATGTTTGTGGCGTTTGTATGAGCATGATATTTTCTCGATTCAATAATTGGTGTTCCTCCCCGCTCATTAATCTAACGGTATCTGTAGCTGTTACCGCCGGAATAGCCGAACCTTTTTCAAAGGCTTGCTGATAGCACCTTTGAATTAATGCAGGTGTTAACAAACACCTTACTGCATCATGAACAAATACAATAGAAGAGGAAGTAACTTTTGAAAGTCCATTTTTTACAGATTGGAAACGGGTCTCTCCCCCTGCTACATAACTTACTTTATTTTTGTATTTACTTTTACTTAGTACCGCCTCTCCCTCTTTCAAATAAGCTTCTGGAAGCACTACCACCAATTCAATCACTGAAAAAGCAGCTACAAATTGATCTATGGTATGGGTTAATATAGACTTGTGTTCTATTTCTAAAAATTGTTTGGGGACTACCGACCCCATTCTTTGACCAGTACCTCCTGCCACAATAATGGCAATTATTTTAGTGTCCATAATGAATTATTAATGAAACTTAGTAAAGTTTATTTCCCTATCAAATTTACAACCTCGGTGTGTAATAGTTTTTTATCAATGGGTGCCGTGCCCACCAACTCGCAAACCAATCCACCTGCGATATTCGCTATTTCAGCAGCCAAAGACATATCTTTTGTGGCAGCATAGGTTAAGGAAGCTACTGCAATAACAGTATCACCCGCCCCACTTACATCTGAAATATTTCTGATATGAGTAGGTATTAATTTTTGTTCGCTTTTAGTAGCATAATATACCCCATGTTCAGATAAAGTAATAAATGAAATTTCATGCGCTAAACTTTTTTGTAAAGCAGCATGCACTTTATTTAAATTAGCCAAGTCTACTTTATCCACTTGTACCTTTAACCCTTCTTTTACTTCTTTTAAATTAGGTTTAAAAAGGGTACAACCTTTATAAGCTAAAAAGTTTTTTTGCTTAGGATCTACCGCTGTGGGGACATCATGTGTTTTACAAAATGCCAGAATGGTTTCAATGACACGCTCTGTTAAAACCCCTTTATTGTAATCTTCTAAAATAATTAATGCGGGTTTTTCTTGTTGTACATAGGCTATAAAGTTCGCTATGAGTTCGTCTTCTTCCTTGGTAATAAGATCGTTGGTATGTTCATGATCTAAGCGCATCATTTGCTGATTGCGCCCCATCACCCGTACTTTATTCGTAGTAACCCTGCTTGTACTGGTTTGAATATAATTGGTATTGATTCCTTCTTTTTCTAACAAGCCTTTTAATTCTGCTCCTTCTGCATCCTTTCCAATAATAGCGAACAATGTAGTGGGTGCGCCCAAAGCCCTTAAATTCAAAGCTACATTGGCTGCTCCTCCAACACGTAATTCTTTTTTTTGTAAAGCCACCACAGGTACCGGTGCTTCAGGGGAAATGCGATCTACATTGCCCCACCAATAGGTATCCAACATAATATCTCCAACGACTCCAATTTTGGTTTGATTATAAGTATCAAACAAACGATCAATAGCTGCAGTATCTATCATCCTACTCTGTTTTTTTATTGCGTAATGCGATATAGTACAAAGGTATACCCAATAAAGTAATCACCAAACCCCATAAAGAATATTTTGGCTCTGTATATACCAATCCAATACAAAATGTAGTAGCCATAATAATATAAATTGCCGGTAAAATTGGATACCCAAATGCTTTATAAGGCCTAGGCATATCGGGTTCTTTCTTTCTTAATATAAAAATACCTATAATGGTGAGTACATAAAATATAACTACGATAAAGGATACCATGGTTAACAAATCGCCATACTTTCCACTTAAACACAATAAAGAAGCGACCAAGGCTTGTATCCATAAACCATAAGCGGGTACTTGATTTTTATTTAAAGTGGCTGTTTTCTTAAAAAACAAACCATCCTTGGCCATGGTATAATATACCCTGGATCCTGCTAAAATTAATCCGTTGTTACATCCAAAAGTGGATATCATAATCATAACAGCAATAACAATGGTTCCAATATTTCCTAAAACAGCATTCGCGGCCGCAATGGCTACGCGATCATTTTCGGCAAAAGCAATATCATGCATAGGAAGTACATGCAAATACATCAAATTAGCACTTATATAAATTAAGGTAACAATACTGGTTCCTAAAAATAAACTCAAACCAATATTGCGTTGTGGATTTTTTATTTCACCTGCAATAAAAGTAACATTGTTCCAAGAATCACTGCTAAAAATAGAACCAACCATGGCCGCAGCCATCGCACCAATTAAAGCAGTCCCTCCAATCGGCAACCAAGTATGGGATACTACCCCATCCGCACCTACACTAGGAATGGCTTGCTTGGCATCAAATGCATTGACCCAATTTTCATTCCAAAAACTATGTTTGGTAAATAAAAAGCCCACAACAATTAATCCAAATAAGGAAATAAGTTTAGTAAAAGTAAATGTATTCTGTATCATTTTACTTTCCTTCACCCCCCTTGTATTGGTATAGGTTAAAAATACAATTAAACAAATAGCCAGCACCTGCGCTGCTGAAATTTTTATAAACCCTAGGTCTGCTAAAATATTATTTTCTCCTACCGCTGGAAACAAATAAGCAGTAAACCTACTAAAGGCTACTGCTACCGCAGCAATGGTGGCTGTTTGAATGACAGAGAAAAAACTCCATCCAAATAAAAACCCTACTAAAGGATTATAAGCTTTTTGTAAATACACATATTGACCACCTGCTTTTGGATACATAGCACTCAATTCTCCATAGCTTACCGCAGCAGTGATCGTCATAAAACCAGTAATCACCCAGGCCGCTATTAACCATCCAGGACTTCCCACATACCTGGTGATAGATGAACTTACTATAAATATCCCCGAACCAATCATACCCCCAGCTACAATCATTGTAGCATCTAAAGCAGAGAGGCTTGGTTTAAATTCGGCGGTTTCTGTGTTTGACATAATTTTTACTATTTTATAAAATATAAGTTTAAAATTAAAAATCCTTCCCAATAGGTTGGAAAGGATTTTTAGTCTAATTAATTTTTGGATTTGTGTTCCCCATTCAACCCTTTAATGATATCGGAAGTAATATCATAAGCCGTATCCTTATAATACATCAAATCAGAATTGCTTGAGAAAATATAGGAGAAGGTTTTATTGCTATTGTATTTCCCTAAAAAAATTTCAATTTTCTTTTTTACTTCTTGTAAACGTTTAAAACTTTCTTCTTGCATTTCTTGAGATAGTTGTTGTTCCTTATTAGTATAATTTTTTTCTAATTGTGCTAATTCTTGTTGACGACTTGTTACTTCTGCTTGCGTAAGTCTTTGTCCATTTTTTTGTAAATCTTGGTACTTGGCTGCAAAGTCATTTTTCAAGGCAGTTAACTGCTTGGCATTTTCCATATCCTTTACTTGCAATGCCGATTTGACTTCTTTAAAAAACTCATAACTATTTTGGATAGAGTCTATTTCAAAGTAAGCCACTTTGGTTCCTGAGCCAGTTATGGCAGATGCCTTTATAACAGGAGTACTATTGCTAAAATGCAAAACATATAAAATAATGATGGCTGCGGCCATGACTCCATTCACAATCCAAGAAGTTGATTTCATTTGTAATTTATATTTTAATAGCTGCAAAGGAAACGCCTCCCTTACCCTATAAAAATAGGGAAAATAATAAACTAAGCTGCCAAAATAGGCATAAAAAAAGCAGGAAAAGTGACCCTTTCCTGCTTTTTAACAATTAATAGGTTCTATTATTCATCATCGTCAAAGCTCATCGCTTCACGAGTAGTAGCCAATACTTCATATTCTTCCTTACTACCTACGATTAATTTTTCAAACTCTTTTTGACCTGTACCTGCAGGAATTAAATGACCTGTAATTACGTTCTCTTTCAAGCCTAACATTAAGTCGACCTTGCCTTGAATAGCAGCTTGGCTTAACACTTTGGTTGTTTCTTGGAACGATGCCGCAGAAATCCAGCTTTGTACCCCTAATGATGCTTTAGTAATACCTAATAACACCGGACGAGCAGTAGCAGGTTTTGCGTCACGCACTTCTACTACTTTCTTATCGGCACGACGTAAGATAGAATTCTCTTCTCTTAATTCACGCACAGTAACAATTTGTCCAGCCTTTAATTTAGCACTTTCGCCAGCTTCAGTAACTACTTTCTTATCATAGATACGATCGTTTTCTTGTATAAAGTCGTAACGATCTTCTAAATCCTCCTCTAAGAATTTAGTATCCCCTGCATCAACGATTTCAACTTTCTTCATCATTTGACGTACAATCACTTCAATATGCTTATCGTTAATTTTCACCCCTTGTAAACGATATACTTCTTGAATTTCATTCACCACATATTCTTGCACTGCATAAGGACCTCTAATAGATAAAATATCTGCAGGAGCAATTTGACCATCAGACAATGGAGCACCCGCTTTCACGAAGTCGCTGTCTTGTACTAGAATTTGACGTGTCAATGGAACTAAGTATTTCTTCACCATACCATCCTTAGATTCTACGATGATTTCTCTGTTTCCACGTTTGATATTACCAAATGCAACGATACCATCAATCTCACAAACAATCGCAGGATTACCTGGATTACGTGCTTCGAATAATTCAGTTACACGAGGTAAACCTCCAGTGATATCTCTTAATTTTCCTAATACTCTTGGAATTTTAACTAGTACATGACCTGCTTTCACTTCAACGCCTTCTTCAATAACAATGTGTGAACCTACAGGTAAGTTGTAGTTTTTAGTATCCTTACTTCCTTCTAATATAATAGTTGGGATTTTTGTTTTATCCTTAGATTCAATAACCACTTTTTCACGGTGACCTGTTTGCTCATCCGCTTCATCGCGATAAGTGAATCCTTCTAATATATTTTCAAACTTAATTTTACCATTTTGTTCTGCAACAACTACGTTGTTAAATGGATCCCAAGTACAAATCACATCTCCTTTCTTCACTTGAGTACCATCTTTAATAGCTAATAAAGCACCATAAGGAACGTTGTTGGTAATCATTAAGCGATCGTTTTTAACGTCCATAATTCTTACTTCACCCGTACGTCCAATAACTACTTTTACTTTATTGCCATCGTTGTTCACTGTATCTACTGTTCTTAAACCATCGAATTGAATGGTACCATCAAATTTAGCCACTAAGCTAGATTCAACTGAAGAAGATCCAGCCACACCACCTACGTGGAAAGTACGTAAGGTTAACTGAGTACCTGGTTCACCAATAGATTGTGCTGCAATAATTCCTACTGCATCTCCTCTTTGTGTGATATACCCTGTAGCCAAATTACGTCCATAACATTTTACACAAACACCACGCTTACACTCACAGGTTAATACCGAACGGATTTCCACCGTTTCAATACCAGCATCTTCAATAATACGTGCAGTATCTATAGTTATTTCATCGCCACCTGCAACGATTAACTCGTTAGTAATTGGATTAAATACATCATGTAATGAAGTACGTCCTTCAATTCTATCTGCCAATGGCTCTATAATATCTTCGTTGTCTTTTAATGCACTGGTTGCAATACCACGTAATGTGCCACAATCTTCTTCAGAGATAACAACGTCTTGTGAAACGTCTACCAAACGACGAGTTAAGTAACCCGCATCCGCAGTTTTCAACGCTGTATCCGCCAAACCTTTACGTGCACCGTGTGTAGAGATAAAGTAATCCAATACATTCAATCCACCTTTAAAGTTAGATAAGATTGGGTTTTCAATAACCTCAGATCCTGTGCTACCACTCTTACGAGGTTTAGCCATCAATCCACGGATACCTACTAACTGTTTAACCTGTGTCTTACTACCT
>CAMBEQ010000025.1 GCA_945865545.1 Sediminibacterium ginsengisoli
ACCGCCGCAGGATTACGAGATCCATAAGCATCACTCTGCCAACGTGGTTGCATTTTGTGCAAGCGACCACGACGATCAAATTCAATTGGAAGATTACGCCAATTAACACCTGCTTCAGGCTTAGGTCCGCCCTCGCCCATTCCTAATACTGCTTCATTCAATTGGAAAGACATATTACCATCTTGCTCAAAAATAATTTCTTGTATCTTTTCTCCTTTTGCATTTTTAACCAATACGGCTAATGGATTAAACCTTACTTGAACTTGTAGTTTTCCTACTTGCTTGTTAATTACTTCACTACCCTTTCTCAAACTTATAACGGGAGAAGGATAACTGCGCTCCGCCACGCCAGGGTTAAAAGGAAAGTTATCTTTGTAACTGATAGGTTTTAATGTAACGCGAATGCTATTTTCTCCGGCTACCCTAATATCAAGTTGTGCAGGCTCGCCCGCAGCTTTGATGAGTTGATCCTCTGAAGCTACAGCTACTTTTGCATTTTGTTGGGCTTGTACCAACGACGCAGCCAATAACATGAATAATGCAAATAAATACTTGTGCAATTTTAATCTAAAGTTGTTTTTCATATTGATTTTTATTGTTTTTCATATTGATTTTTATTGTTTTAAATCTTAATTAAAAATTATTTGTTACTATATTATTTTATTAATTTCTGATTGGCGATCAAACACAAGAACATCATCTGCTCGGAAAAATATTATCTGTTCAATTAAATAAGCGTATTCCATTTGTCTTTTTTATAAGTATTAAACAAAAATATCCAAATACACCACTTCATCCGTCTCCGGCATTATACCGTGCTTTTGCAAACAATTAAAATACAAACTATCCCCTGTATTTAAAAGATATTCTACTTCTCCTATCTGCATTTTCATTTCTCCACGTATTATATAAATGAACTCCTCGCCTTCATGTGATACTTCGTGAGGTTCTACCTGTCCTTTCTTTGCAACAAACAAAAAAGGTTGCATTTTCTTTTCATGATACTCTGAACCATAAGGATAAATAGAATAACCCTTATCCGTTGGCGTTAAACTTTTTTCGGCTTTTTGCCTAGAGGTAACAATCGCATTCAAAAAACCATTATTTTCAAGTAAATTAGAAATAGTAGTCCCTAATGCACGAGCAATTTTTACCAGCGCGGCAACAGAAGGAACTGTCTTATTATTTTCAATTTTAGAAATCATACTTCGCGATAGTTCACTTGATTCAGCTATTTCTTGTAAAGTTCTTTTTTGATTAGTACGCAATATTTTTATACGCTCCCCTATATTGAGATTGTTTATTTTGTTATTTAATGATGGAGCACTTTTCATTAAACTGTGTTTCTTTTAATAATTATTGTTTCTTAAAATTCAACATATATCTATATATTCAACAATGTTGAATACAAATTTAATCATATATTCGATTTCACCAAATAAATTTTAAAAAAAGCTACTATTTTAATTTTAATTATTAAAATACTGAAAACCAATAAGTTATAGGGAGTGAATTATACAGAATAGGTAAAATAGAATCAAAAAAAATAAAATAATAGGCGTAAGCGAACCAGAATAGGTAGGCAAATAATGGCAATTTTTGGTCGAAATTCTTGCATTAATTAAAAGTTAACGCAAATTACTATTTTCTCCTGTTACTCTAATAACTAGCTGTGCCGGTTCGCACGCCGCTTTGATAAGTTGCTCCTCTGGGCTCCGGCTAAATATGTATTTTGTTGGGCTTGTGCAAATATGACTAACCGAATTAAATAGGCGTATTCCATTTGCCTTTTCTATAAGTATTAAACAAAAATATCCAAATACACCACTTCATCCGTCTCCGGCATTATACCATGCTTTTGCAAACAATTAAAATACAAACTATCCCCTGTATTTAAAAGATACTCTACTTCTCCTATCTGCATTTTCATTTGCCCTCGAATTATATAAATGAACTCCTCACCTTCATGTGATACTTCGTGAGTTTTTACTTGTCCTTTCTTTGCAACAAACAAAAAAGGTTGCATTTTCTTTTCATGATACTCTGAACCATAAGGATAAATAGAATAACCCTTATCCGTTGACGTTAAACTTTTTTCGGCTTTTTGTCTAGAGGTAACAATCGCATTCAAAAAACCATTATTTTCAAGTAAATTAGAAATAGTAGTCCCTAATGCATGAGCAATTTTTATGAGCGCGGAAACGGAAGGAACTGTCTTATTATTTTCAATTTTAGAAATCATACTTCGTGATAGTTCACATAATTCAGCTATCTCTTGTAAGGTTCTTTTTTGATTAGTACGCAATATTTTTATACGCTCCCCTATATTGAGATTGTTTATTTTGTTATTTAATGATGAAGCACCTTTCATTACACTCAGTTTTCTTTTTGATTGTTATTATTTCTAAATGTGTAACATTTTGCATGCAAAATTAAACATATTATTGATTCCAACAAATAAAATTGAAATAACATTCCAATTTGGAAAGAAGCTTATTCTTTATTAGAATCTACAGGAAAAATGAAGTAGAAATTATTTTTGTATATACTGCCGCTGATACATTTACCAAACATAGGTTCCAACTCCGCCAGGCTCTAAAGAGGTACTTGCTAAGCTACCATAGTATTTAATATTAAATGACGCTTGGCTCTTACTATCATTTACTACAATTAAAACTATTTTACCCGTTGGGGTTTTAAAAGCTACATTATATAAATTTCCTACATTAGAACTTCCTATTCGAATGGAACCAACTGGTACAAATTTAGAAGCATGTGCTATTATATAATAAGAGACATTCCTTTGCACTACCGAATTATCAATAGTAAGAGCTCCTTTACAAGAAGTACACCCACCTGGTGTATGCGGATTATAGGATGCATCGCTAGCTAAATTCCATTCCAACGCTACTTTGCTCCAATTACGCATCGAACCAATGACTACATTTTTTACATGCCATTTTAAATCATCTCCAAAATTTCCATTACCCGATGTCCATTGTTCAGTAAAATACAAACCTTTATCTGGGAACTCATTGTGTACCTGTAATAAAGCACTGATATCACCACCATACAAATGAAAAGCAGAACCTGCAACATAAACATTTGCTTCAGCATCTTTTAAAATTGATAATGGATATTCTGGCTTATCACAATTATGATCATAAATTATAATTTTCGTTTTAATATTGGCAAGCTTAAAGGCTGGCCCTAAATAATTTTTAATAAAATTTGCTTCTTGATTAGCTGTCATATACATGCTCGGATTATTCCCCGAATGCAATGGTTCATTTTGTGGAGTAATGGCATCAATGGTAATACCATTTTGTTTCATTGCTTGTATATATTTTACAAAATATTGCGCATACACAGGATAATATGGTTGCAATAAACTTCCACCTAAAGAGGATTGATTGTCTTTCATCCAAACAGGAGGCGACCATGGGCTGCCCATGATTTTGATATTCGGATTAATAACAATGATTTCTTTTAATAAAGGAATTAAATTAATAGAATCTTGAGATAGTGTAAACTTATCTAAATTAAAATCTGATTGATTCGCTGGGAGATCGTCATAAGAAAAAACTTTAGCATCCAAATCCGAAGCGCCTATACTTATTCTTAAATAGTTAATTGATATTGAATTTTCATTTTGACCAAATAACTCTTGTAATAAGTCCTTTCGTGCTGTAGTACTTAATGTATTAATTACCTGCGCACTACCCCCCGTTAATGTATATCCAAACCCTTCAACATCTTGAAAAAGATAGCTATCATTAACTTCTATATTTGTAACAATTTTACTTGTTGATTCAAATTTTAATTGGGTAGTTTGTTTTTCAAGCTTTAATGTTTGATTGGATGAGGTTAACCAAAAATCAATATTACCAAGTATTGGGCTAACTGGATTTGTAGTTGTATTCATTGCATCAGTTACCGAAGGAGTACAATTAAATAATGCAATAGTAAAAAAAAGGGCAGTAAATAATTTTTTTATAAAAAACTTACTACCAAGTTTCTTAATGGAGGCTACGTTTAATTTAGTCGCAATACTCATAGAAGGATTTACACTAAAGTTAATTAACTTTAGCAATATCCTGTACACATCTAAATCCAGTATGTTCCAAACTTGTATCTGGACTACTTTTCATTCTTCTTGAAACTCGATACCCAGAGCAATAAGAATCATTGCATAAAAAACTTCCACCCCGTAAAACTCTTTTTTTTGTAAAAGGCTCATCTGGATCATAACTATCATTGGGTCCTATTGGATCCATAGTTTCTTTATCCTTTAATGAAATATAGTAATCGTTTTTGTACCAGTCACTACACCATTCCCAAACATTTCCAGCCATATCATACAATCCATACGCATTGGGTAAATAAGTTTTAACGGGTGCAGCCAGTTCATAGCCATCCTTTTTTTCATTCAGGTAGGGAAACTTTCCCTCCCATGTATTTGCTTTTGGCTTGCCTTCATTGATAGGTTCATTTCCCCATGAATAAATATGATCTAGTAGCCCAGCTCTTGATGCAAACTCCCATTCGGCTTCTGTAGGCAATCTTTTTCCAGCCCATTGGCTATAAGCATTGGCATCATCCCAACTTACTTGCACTACGGGGAAATTTTCTTTCCCAATAATATTTGAATTTGGACCATCTGGATGTTGCCAGTCTGCTCCCGCCTCCCATTCCCACCATTGACTATAATTATTTAAATTAACAGGCCCTTTAGATGGTTTAAAAACCAAGGAAGCTGCCACCAATAATTCATCAGCAGGTTTTGGTGTACCAGGCGGTACCGATTTTTTTAATTCTTCCCAATCAGGTTTTCTTTCTGCAGTGGTGATATATCCTGTTGAATCTATAAATTTTTTAAACTGCGCATTGGTCACTTCGGTCATATCCATATAAAATGAATGTACAGTAACTTTGTGTTTAGGATATTCATCTCTATCGGCCTGGTCATTGTCTCCTCCCATGTTAAAGGTACCCGCAGGTATTAATACCATGCCTTCCTTAGAACTTACTGTACTAATATGAAATATAGTACTGTCATGGGTTATAGAAAATCTAGAAGGAATTTTCATACAACAAGAGGGAACCGTATCCTTACTCATTGGTGTAGACTGTGCTGTTGCCTTACTACCAATAAAACAAAAAATGGAAATCCCAACACTTAAAAATATTTTAGTAGCTCTATTATTAGTTCGCAATGTAAATTATAATTTAATTTATTTTTTTGGTTAACTTTCCAATAGGTCTTAGGTTTTCTCCTACTCTGTTTTGTAAGTCATCTCCTAAATCTTTTCGCGCATCTTCGGCTAACTTATTCAATTCACTTACAATTAAAGGATTTTGATCTTTCACATCATACGCTTCTGATGGATCTCTTCTTAAATCATATAAAGCATAAGGCATGATAATATTTTCAGGTGTTTTAATTGGTGAGCCATCTTTACCAGGTACCTGATTTAAATAAGATCTTGATGGATGCTCAAACACCAATTTCCAATTATCTCTTCTGACTGCTTCCAAAGAATTTTTTCTATAATAATAAAGGAAATTTTTTCGAGGGGTTGCATTCATATTGCCTTTAAGTATAGGCATCAAACTCACTCCATCAATTTTATGATCGGGTAATTTTACTTTACAAATTGCAGATAGCGTTGGTAAAATATCAATTGCAGAAACCAACTGATTACAAATTTGTCCCCCTTTAATATTTCCATTCCATCTTACTATAAATGGCACTCGATGCCCCCCTTCAAAACTTGTACCCTTGCCTTCTCTAAAACCACCTGCATTACCAGCATGGTTTCCAAAATTCAACCAAGGCCCATTATCACTTGTGAAAATTACAATAGTGTTTTTATCTAGCCCACTTGACTTTAAGGTTTTCATAATGCGCCCTATTTCACTATCCACTTCTTGTATTACATCTCCGTATAGTCCTTGTTTGCTAGTACCTCTGAATTTGGATGATGCATTAATAGGTACATGTGGCATATTGTGTGCTAGATATAAGAAAAAGGGTTTGTTTTTATTTTTATTGATAAATGAGATAGCAGCCTCTGTATACAATCCCGTTAAAGTAGACTGTTCCTCTAATGTTTTTATCTCTCTTATTTTTTCATTGTCTTTTATAATAGGTAAAACAGGAAAATTCGAATTCCAAGTTTCATTTTTAGCGGGTGTGCCATCATAGTCCATTGGCCACATATCATTTGAATAGGGAATACCTAAATACTCATCAAAGCCTTGTTGCAATGGTAGAAATTCTTTTTCATCACCTAAATGCCATTTGCCAATAATTCCTGTTGCATAATTATTTTGTTTCAACATCTCCGCAATGGTTACTTCGGAATGTGCCAAACCAAATTCACTTCTAGGAAACAAAGCCCCTGCAATACCCACTCTATTCGCATAACATCCAGTAAGTAAAGCAGCTCTTGAAGCACTGCATACAGCTTGTGGTGTAAGGTAATTGGTAAATCGAACCCCTTCAAATGCTAATTGGTCTAGATTGGGTGTTTTAATATCTAAGGCGCCATAACAGGATAAATCTCCATAACCCAAATCGTCCATTAAAATTAGTATTACATTGGGAAGGGACTCTTTCTTTTGTGCAAATCCCGAATGGCCAATAAGCACAATACAGAATAAAAAAATAAACTTTAGTTTGATGATACGCATATTCTTTTTTTAAAATGATACTATTAATTACTTTTCGTTTTGTAAAATATTTTTTGCTTCCTGATCCTGGTATTTATTAATTAATTTGTTGAGCCTATTTTTTAATTGAACAATGGTGGATTGATATTTTTTTTCACCGATTGCATTTTTCATTTCGGTGGGGTCCTTTTTTAAATCATAAAATTCCCAATTTTTTTCTGCATTGTAAAACCGAATTAATTTATACTGTGCTGTGCGAATACCAAAATGAGGACTCACCTGGTGAGGCTCGGGATATTCATAATAATGATAATAAAGCTCGTCCTTCCATTGCTTGATTTGATTATTTTTTAATAAAGGAACAAGTGATACCCCCTGCACTTCGGTAGGAATTTTTACATGGGCTAAGTCTAAGATAGTGGGTGCCCAATCTATATTAGAAGCAAATTTAGTAATGTTGGTGCCTGGCTTAATCATGGCTGGATACCTAATTAAAAAAGGCGTCTTTAGTGATTCTTCATACATAAACCTTTTATCAAACCAACCATGCTCTCCTAAATAAAAGCCCTGATCTGATACATACACTAGTACTGTGTTGTCAACCAATTGATGCTCCTCCAAATAATCAAGAATTTTTCCAATATTTCTATCCATAGATTTGGCTACCGCTAAATAATCTTTCATATAACGTTGAAACTTCCATTTGGATAATTCTTGCCCTGTTAATTTTTTTTCATCAAATTCCTTGCTTACGCCGTCGTAATATTTTTTTATTATTGCACGTTGTTCTTCATTAAGTCTCTTATAGTCACCTGAAACATAATCCATATGCACTTTTACATCTTCAATAGTGCGCATCGTTGTTTCCACGGTCATGTCCTGATGCAATGCTGCTGGTCTCCCCTCATAGCTATCAAAAAAATTAGAAGGTATGGGAAAATTGATAGCATCAAAGGCTCCTAAATCTGGTAAATCAGGTATCCATTCTCTATGGGTAGCTTTTTCGCCAATGACCAAGCAAAAAGGTTTATTAAGATCTCTGCTATTTAACCAGGCTAAAGATTTTTCGGTTATAATATTAGTTACATATCCGATTTGCTTAACCGTATCATTACTGGTATTGATAAAATCTGGATTGTAATAATTACCCTGCCCTTTTAGAATATTAAAATAATCAAAACCCTGTGGCAAATTCCCTAAATGCCATTTACCCACCCAAGCAGTTTGATAATTATTTTTTTGCAATAAGCGAGAAAAAAGAAATTGATTTACATCAAATTTATTTTCATTGACTGCGTATCCATTTTGATGACTGTACTTGCCCGTCAATAGAGTAGCCCTACTGGGACCGCAGATGGAATTGGTAACAAAAGAATTGTGAAAAATGGCGCCTTCTTTTGCTATACGGTCTATATTGGGGGTAGGCATTAACTTACCTCCATAAGCTCCAATGGCCTGAAAAGCATGGTCATCAGAAATAATGAAAACAATATTGGGTTGTTTTACTGTAGGTGTAATTTGCCCAAACACCAGAATGGAGCTCATTGACAAAAAAATCAAACAAAATAATCTTACTCTACTGGTATTCAAAATGGTATAATTGGGCGTTGGTAAAATCTAACTTAAATATACTTAATTTCTCTCATTGATATTTAAAACATAGCAGGCTCCTTAGTTTCAGGCTTAATATAAAGCAAATTAGGAGCTGCCTTTTGAATGAATTTTTAGTTTTATATAGTATATTTAATAATAAGACGACTCAATCAGTAACTATTCATTAAAAAATGATCCTACTATGGCAAGGCTACATAAAAAAAACTTCCCCCATTTACTGATAGGAATATTACTATTGGTTGCATGCAGCAACCCCAATGCCTATAGCCCTCCTAAAGTTAAATTTACTATGGAGGAAGCAGCCTTACCTGTTTATGAAAAAGACATCGACCACAAGGGTATTTTAAATACCATCCAAAGAAATCAGGAAGAAGCTTATATGGATGGGAAAAAAATATATACCAGTAATTGTATTAATTGCCATGGTAGTCCAGAAAAAGAAGGTTCCATTCCCACCGCTTTTAAATATTGGAAAGATGCATTTAAAGTGGGAAAAGATCCCTACTCTATTTATCAAACTTTAACAAGAGGCTATGGTGCTATGCCCCCGCAAACTACTTTAACCCCCGTTGAAAAATACAATGTCATTCATTATATCCGTGAAGAATACCTACTAAAACAAAATCAACAAGCCTATTTTAATATAGACTCCAATTATTTAGCGAGTCTTCCAAAAGGAAAATCCAAAGGACCTGCATCTATTCATAAAGAAGCTTGGTTAGAAATGGATTATGGAAATTTTTTAATTAACACTTATGAATTGGTTGATAGTAATGCAAAGCCTAGAGAAATTTCAGGTGGAAAAGCGCCCTTGGCAGATGAAAATTTAGTAAATGCCAATTTCGCTTATAAAGGAATTGCTGTTAGAGTAGATAAAGGAACTGGTGGCGTAGCCGCAGGTAAAGCATGGATGATTTTTGATCATGACTTAATGCGTATCGCTGGCGCTTGGACCGGAAAAGGTTTTATCGACTGGGAAGGCATTCTTTTTAATGGTCAACATAATATTTCTCCAAGAACCATTGGGCATCTTCATTTTTCAAATCCGGTAGAACCCAGCTGGGCCAATCCAATCAATGGATCCTTTGCTGACAATCGTTTTCAAGCAGTGGATAAAAGAAAATTTGGTCCGCTTGCAAGAACTTGGACACA
Source organism: Sediminibacterium ginsengisoli (assembly GCA_945865545.1). GTDB lineage: Bacteria > Bacteroidota > Bacteroidia > Chitinophagales > Chitinophagaceae > Sediminibacterium > Sediminibacterium ginsengisoli_F. The sequence continues at coordinate 9,442 of CAMBEQ010000025.1, forward strand.
ATACAAAGGCTTGTATCATTATAAAGATCAAGTGGTAATTTCCTATACCGTAGGCAATTCCAATGTGTTAGAAAAATTAGGATTAGAAGGAAGCACCGATAGTCCTGTTTTTACACGCACTTTAAATATGAGCCCTTCTGCTACTCCATTAAAAATGAGAATTGCAAAAATTGAAACGGCAGTTGCAATAATTAGTGAGGAAGCCCAACTCAAAAAAGAAAATGGATTTTTTGTATTGAATATTCCTGCAGGCAAAATGGTGAATGTAAAAATATTGATCGCCAATACGAAAGTGAAAAATTTTGAATCAATTTCAAAAACTTCTTCTCCACCTGAAAATCTTTTAGCGTATACCAAAGGTGGGGCTCCTCAATATGCACAAACATTAACAACCAACATTACCAAGGGGGAACAAAAGGGTGCGTTTAAAGTAGATAGAATGGAACTACCTTATCAAAGCCCATGGAAAAATCAAATGAGATTAAGTGGCATTGATTTTTTAGAAGATAGAAATAAAGCCGTCATCTGTTCGACTGATGGAGATATTTGGTTGGTAGAAGGTGTTCTTCAAAGTGCAGGAAAATTAATTTGGAAACGCATTGCATCTGGCTTATTTCAACCACTAGGTATTAAAATAGTGAACAAAGAAATATATGTGACTTGTCGCGACCAATTGGTAAAACTTCATGATGTAAACGGAGATGGAGAAATAGATTTTTATGAAAGTTTTAATAGCGACCATCAAGTAACCAATCATTTTCATGAATTTGCCATGGGTATACAAACCGATAAAGAAGGAAATTTTTATTACGCAAAAAGTGCAAGACATGCAAGACCTTCTTTGGTTCCACAACATGGCACATTGTTGAAAGTAAGCAAGGACGGGCAAAGCACCAGCATTATGGCACATGGATTTAGAGCAGCCAATGGAGTTTGTATTAATCCGGACGGTAGTTTTATTGTTACCGATCAAGAAGGTCATTGGACACCCATGAATCGAATCAATTGGATTCAACCAGGAAATAAATTCTATGGAAATATGTTTGCCTACAACGCCTCAAAAGATAGTTCAGACAATGCCATGGAACAACCCTTAACCTGGATTGAAAAAGATATTGATCGTTCTCCTTCTGAATTACTTTGGGTAGATAGTAAAGCATGGGGCCCGCTTAATGGAAGCTTACTTAGTTTTTCCTATGGTTATGGAAAAGTATTTGTAGTGCCTTTTGAAAAGATGGGCAATCAAATACAAGGTGGGGTTTTTGAATTACCCATTCCTACTTTTTCTACGGGTGTAATGCGTGGTCGTTTTAATCCAGGAGATGGTCAATTGTACGCCTGTGGTTTATCTGCTTGGGGTTCGGCTCAGCCTGAGTTAGGTGGCTTTTATCGAATTAGGTACAATGGAGAAAAAGCAACCATCCCACTTGGACTTCATGTTAAAGCCAAAGGAATGCTTATTCGCTTCTCTCATGAATTAAATAGCAAAGACGTTGAAAATATAAAATCTTTTCAAGTGCAAACCTGGGATTTAAAAAGAGCTAGAACGTATGGCTCTGATCATTATAATACCAAAACACTTCCAGTCACTAGCGCAACATTAAGTAAAGATAAAAAAGAAGTCTTCCTCACCATTCCAGGTATAAAGCCTACTAGGATTATGGAAATAAATTTTCAATTTATGGATGAAAAGGGCGAGCCCATTAAAGGACTCATCCAAAATTCCATCCATCAAGTTGGACAATAATCAATTAGAGAATGGCTACCTAATTAGGATTTGAAAATGCGGTCCATTAAAACCCACTTTTCCCCTGGTTTAGCCCATGGCAAAGGCTTTTGGAAGGAGGACATAAACGCTTCCCATTCTGTAATTTTAGGATTGGTTGCATCAAAAGCTGCTTTTTGCTCAAAAGTAAATTCATCCACCGTTTCTAATATCATAAACATTCTGTTCCCAGTTCTAAATATTTCTATATTTAAAATGCCCGCATCAATATCATGTTGCGTTACTTCTGGCCAAGCATTGCCTTTGGCATGATGATACTCGTATTTTTTAATAGATTCAGGTTCGTCAATTAAATCTAAAGCCAAACAAAATTTTTGCATAATTTAAATTTTAAAATATTTTTTAAAAGAAAGAATGGTTTGTGCTGCCGCTTCTGTAGAGTTAGGCCAAGGAAAGGCCTCTGCCGAAACATAACCCTGATAATTTATTTCCTTTAAAGCTTTGGCTACTTCAATAAAATGAGTATGTCCATTTCCTACTGGACGTCGGTTGCTGTCTGCAAAATGAACATGCATAATAAAACCTGCACAAGCCCGTATACTCGCAGCCATATCTACTTCCTCGATATTCATATGAAATAAATCGGCTAGTAAACCTACTTGCTTAATTTGATTTGTCTTTAAAAACAAAACTCCCTCTTCGATCGTATTAATTAAATTAGTTTCATACCTATTTAGTGGCTCGTATATTAATTGTACGCCTAAGGATGCAGCATGCTTACCTAAATGGCGTAAGCCTTCTGCAAGCCATCCCAATGCTTGTTCACGATTCACTCCACTCATTACATTTCCCTGCATGGATCCAATAATAGCTGGCGCTTGAAAGGCGGCACCAAATGAAATCATTTTTTCTATAAATTCAATGGCCTTTTTTCTTACCGTTTCATCAGAATCTGTTAAAGTCCATCCATGAATAACTTTGCCAGCGCCCGTTCCTACAGCAGCTATTTGAAGTTGGTATTTTTCTAATAACAATTGAGTGGCTTCTACCTCCAGTGCATCTGCTGAAGCTGTAAATAATTCTACCGCATCAAATCCCAAGGAAGAAGCATGTGCCATACTTTGCTCCAAATGATCCCAATAAATCCAAGGACCAGATTTTATACTGGGAACCAAAGCAATCGTTGCACAAGATTTTATCATATGTTATAAATTAAAATCAACCATGATTTTTGTAATTCCTTTTGCATCTTTCGCCCAGCCTGCTAAGGCGTCTCCTGCATCATTGAGTGAAACTACTTTTGAAATAACTTCTTGTACAGGAAATTTACCAGCTTCTAAATAAGCAATTACTTCCGGAAATTCATCTGTACAATTTCTGGATCCTACAATTTCAATTTCTTTGCGAACAAAAAGACCTGTATTAAATTCTACTGGCGATTTTGCATAACCAATACACACTACTCTACCCGTATACGCCACTTCCTCTACGGCTGCTCGATAAGTAATTGCATTTCCTACCGCTTCAATAATTACATCAGGACCATCACCATGGGTGATGCGCATTAATGCTTCATGTAAATTTTCTTTGCTGGTATTAATAGTATGCGCTACGCCTATTTTTTTTGCAATCTCCATTTTAGAATCATCAATATCAATCGCTATTACTTCAGCACCCCTGTTCACGGCAGAGGCAATGGCACCCATGCCCACAATGCCGCAACCAATTACTGCCACTCGGTCTTGACTACTTACCCTGCCACGTGCTGCTGCATGAAAACCAACTGTCAAAGGCTCTACCAACGCCAACTCTTTCAAAGAAAGTTGGGAAGAAACAAATAAATCTTGCCAATGGATGGTAATATAATGGGTCATTGCCCCAGGGCGTCTTACCCCCATGGTTTTATTATCTTGACAGGCATTCCTCCGACCCTTTCTGCAGGAAATACATTTTCCGCAATTTAAATAGGGATACACTGTAACCTTATTTCCAATATTAAAGGTAGTGGGTACTTTAGTGCCCATCTGTTCAATAGTTCCCCCTACTTCATGGCCTAAAACATTTGGATATTCTTGTAATTCGAAAAGTCCTTTGAATCCATTTAAATCTCCACCACAAAATCCGACCATTCCAATTTTTAATAATACTTCATCAGGACCAGGAATGGGTTTTTCAATTTCTCGAAGCTCCGTTTGGCCAATGGCCGTTAAAAATAATGCCTTCATAATTTAGATTAAGAACGTGGTATATTATTTTCGGCTTGCCCTTCAAACCACATTAAATTTTTAACAGGTGCAATTACTTCAGCCATCTCTTTTAAAATACCTTCGGGAATTTTAAAATCTACTGAAGCTACATTTTGTTGAATATTAGTTAAACTATTCATGCCAACAATGGTAGTAGTAATCCCTGGATGATCCATCGCATAGCGCATGGCTACATCACTTAGCCGAACTCCATATTTTTTACAAATTTTCAATAAGGCAGGTTGTACCGCCAAAATTTCTTTGGGAGCATTGTGCCACTCAGGAATAGTGGCATCGGATAAGACCCTTTGCAGAAGCGGCGCAGCGTTCATTAAGCCAAAATTATTTTCTTTTGACAAAGGCACTAACTCATTATTAATTTCGTCTTGTAATAAATTATAATGCGCCCAAGATAAAACCGTATCCAATTCTACTTGCCTCGCTATTGATGCTAAATACCTTACGGGTAGTCCTGAAATTCCAATAAATCTCGCCTTGCCAGATGCTTTAATTTTTTCTATCGCAGGCATGGCTTCATTCAATATTTGTTCTTTGCTTACAAATTCAATATCATGCAATTGAAGTAAATCTACATAATCAGTTTGTAATCTTTGCAATGATTCATCAATACTCGACATAATTCGTTTGGGAGAAAAATCAAAAGAACGTACATCATAGCGGCCACATTTAGTGGCTAAAAAAATATCTTTTCTTTTGCCCAACAATGCTTTACCTAAACGTGTTTCGGCTAGTGTAATTCCATAAAAAGGAGAAACATCAAAAAAATTAACGCCGTGATCAATTGCATAATGTACCGTATCAATGCCTTCTTGTTCATCCCGCACATCAAAAATATTACCAAGCGGGGAGGCGCCAAATCCTAAAATGGAGATGCGCTCGTTTGTCTTACCTAATTTACGGTATTGCATAATTGATTTTCAAGTAGGTTAAAAGGGTCCAAACAAATATAAAGTATTTTTATTTTGAAGTTAGTCCCAGCGACCTTCAAATTTTTAAGCCTATTGTAGGCAAACAGGGCAGTTTGGAGATGAATTTAGGCACCCAATTCTGCCCTATGGTAACGCTAGTTGCTTTAACTTTAAGCAGTACAAAAATGAATTATACTTAATGTATGGAAAGAAGAAAATTTAATTTATGAAAAAAGAAAAGTATTTATTGATTTTAGTTTTGGCATTCACCATGAGTGCTCCATCCCTATTGGCTCAAACATCTAATAAAATTTCTGAGATCGTAAAGGGGACTTTCCAATACGATCTAAATTTTCTAAAAAAATACCATAAAGATTTAGTGGTATTGGGTGATGGGGATGCAAAATTAATTGTAGTACCTCAATACCAGGGTCGTGTAATGACAAGTACTGCTGAAGGGAATCAAGGGTTAAGTTTTGGTTGGATTAATCATGATTTAATTGCTTCACAAAAAAATACACCTCATTTTAGCGCCTATGGAGGAGAAGATAGATTTTGGTTGGGTCCCGAGGGGGGACAGTTCTCTATTTATTTTAAACCTAATTCCACTTTTGTATTTGACAATTGGTTGGTGCCCCCTAGTATTGATGTAGAAAGTTTTGATTTGATCTTTCAATCAAAGACGAATGCTCATTTCAAGAAAAATATACATTTAACGAATTACTCGGGTACTAATTTTGATATAGAAGTCAATAGAAAAATAAAATTATTAAATAGAGAGGCTGTAAATAAATTTGTAGGCGGATGGATGGGCGCTTCCGTTAAAGCGATTGGATTTGAATCAGAAAATACTGTAACTAATATTGGTAAATCAAGCTGGTCAAAAAAATCAGGCCTTCTATCTATTTGGATTTTAGGCATGCTTCAAGCCAATGATCAAACAACTGTTTTTGTTCCCTTTAAAAAAGGCGACTCCGCTGTACTAGGAAAAATAGTTACGGATGATTACTTTGGTAAATTAAATCAAACGCGTTTAAAAGTAAAAGATGGCTATTTATTATTTAAAGCCGATGCAAAACAAAGATCTAAAATTGGCATTTCTCCTTTAAGGTCATTGGCCACTGTGGCTAGTTTTGATGCACAAAATAAAGTATTGACTATTATTCAATTTACCCTTCCAAAAGGAAAAACAGATTATGTAAATTCATTATGGGAAAGGCAATTGAATCCATTTAACGGAGATGCGATGAATGCCTATTCTGATGGGCCTATCAATGATAAACAAATGGGTAAATTTTATGAATTAGAAAGCTCCTCCCCTGCGATGTCCCTAGCACCTGCTGCTAGCCAAACACATATTCATAGATCCATTCACCTTAAAGGAGATACTAAAGAATTAGAGGCGATTACTCAGAAATTATTTGGTGTTTCTTTAAAGGAATTAAATTTTTAAATAAGATTATTTAGAAATCAAAGCAAAGTGCTATTTTCACGCATTATATCAATGAATGCGAGTGGAGAGGCCAGCCTAATTAAATTAAAATTGAAACACCTAGTATACTTTTGAATAAAATAAAATTATGAAAAAAATACTTCTTCTAATTGCACTATTTTTAACCCTTCAATCCTATGCTAAAATGGATCTATTTAAAATTGAAAAACAAAAATATGAAGTGATCTACAAAGGCAAAGGTTTTGAAATAAGACATTACCCTTCCGTTATATTAGCCACCTATTACTCTAAAGCAAAAAAATATAAAGAGTTGTCAAGCCCTGGTTTCTCAAAAGTGGCTGGCTATATTTTTGGGAACAACGAATCAAAATCTAAAATTGCAATGACGGCACCAGTGCATATGGATATGAATAGCGAAACTTCAAGTATGAGTTTTGTAATGCCTAGTGAGTATGATATGAATAATTTACCAAAGCCCTCTTCCTCAGAGGTTAAAATTCATAAATCCGAAAGCGAATTTGTGGCTGTTGTTTCCTTTGGTGGTTATGCCAATGACCAAGTTATTAAAGAACAAACTGAAAAGTTAAATACCCTTTTAAAAAATAATAATATTAAAGTAATTGGGAAATATAGGTTACTTGGCTACAATGCCCCTTTTCAATTTTGGGGAAGAACCAACGATGTAATTGTTGCAGTGGAATGGAAAAAATAATGTTTTATTATACGCGGGCAGCAATATGATCTAAAACCTGAAAAGCAGTTTCGGCCATTTTATTCCCTTTATTATCTAGCAAAGGATTTATTTCAGTAAATTCTATACAGCCTACTTTTTTAGTAGCCATAAGCATGTCTATCATTTCAATGACTTCGGTTGCAAAAAAGCCAACAGGAACTGGTGTTCCAGTACCATAAGATACAGAATCGCAATCCATAGAATCCACATCAAAAGAGATATAAATAAAATCACAACCTTTTAATTTTTCAATAGCTTCCGAAACACAATCGCGCAATCCTCTATTCCTTACCTCTTCTACTTTATAATTTTTAATAGCATGTGCATTGATTAAATTTTCTTCTGGTTGTTCAAAGTCGCGAAGTCCAAAATACACTAAATGAGCGGGGTTAAATTTAGGCCCCTGAATGCCAATATTTTTTAAATGGGCCCAATGCGATAAAGTGGGTTCCTCTGGACTATTTATTTGACAAGCTAAATTATCCAATCCTAAAGCAGCTGCTAAGGGCATGCCATGAATATTGCCCGAGGGCGAAGTAAAAGGAGAATGCAAATCGGCATGCGCATCAATCCATACCACACCCAATACCTTATTAGGATGAGCGGCTTTAATTCCGCTAATCGTTCCTAATGCAGAGGAATGATCTCCTGATAAAACAATAGGGAAATAGCCTTCTACGATATTTTGCTTCACTACTTTTGAAACACGTTCACATTGTTCAGCTACATGCTCAATTCTTTTTGCAAAATTATTATTGACTTTATTGTAAATAGTTTCATTGTGCGTTTCTACATCCTGAAACAAATGTTTATGAAAAAAATCGCTATGGCTATTAATAGCAGCTATTTCTATGGCATCAATGCCCATATCAGACCCTCTTGTGCCGGCTCCAATATCAGATCTATTTTTTATGAGCTTAATTGTCATGGAAAACTTTTAAAAAGCAAAAATACGAAATGGCATGCAATTGCACTATTAATAATTAATTAATTCAAGCACCTACATTAGAAAAGCTCAACTAAATCTAGTAAAAATGGCTTTGTAGTATTTAGTTCTTTTAAAAAGAATAAAGACATATATAATTAAGCTACTTTTTTTGCTTTATAATAATTGATAGCCATCACGGCTAAAATTATACTTAAACCAAAAAACTCTCTGGACTCTTCTACCCAAGGTACTTCGGCCTTCATGGTCGCAGCAATGCTTGATGCATTATGGAATTTGATCCAATCAATAATTCCATTGGTATCAAATAATTTATAGATAGCATAAACACCAAATACCAAAAATCCTCCCAAGTAGACCTTCTTATTGATTGGCTTTTGTTTTATTTCAAAGTAACACAATACGGCTGGATACAAATAAATAGGAATCCATAAATAAGGATCAGGATCATTGTATTGAAATACTGCAAAAAGAATAAATACAAGTATAAAAAAAATATTAAAAAATTTCATATGCTACATTTAGTTAAATGGAAAAGGAACAAATAATTATTGTATTGCTTCTATTACCAATACACTTGCAGGTGGCATCGTGAATTTGATACCAGTGTTGGTAATTTGAAAGTCTTTGAAAATTACTGGTATTATTTTATTAGGGCTTTCAAAAGTATTGTGGTCTTGTATTTTAGCGGAAACCAGTATGCGGCCAGTTACTTTTGTTATTTTCTCGCCCCTCACATCCAAGATGATCTCGTGAGTCTTATTAGGATCGATATTAACTACTGATATATGTGTTTTGCCATTTTTATCTTTAGAAGCAGAAGTAGATATTGCTTGAATTTTATCTTGTCCATTTTCATAGTCACTAGATTTGAGCACAGTGGGCAATAAAGTAGCATCCTGATGCACATTGAACATTTCCAATACATGATAGGTAGGTGTTAATAGCATTTTTTCTTCATTGGTTAAAATGACTGCTTGTAATACATTGACCGTTTGAGCTAAGTTGGCCATTCTTACTCTAGTTGCATGGTTATTGAAAATATTTAAACTAATGCCCGCAATCATGGCATCTCTCATTGTATTTTGTTGATATAAAAAACTTGGGTTAGTGCCTGGTTCCACCTCATACCAACCACCCCACTCATCTACAACTAATGCTATTTTTTTCTGCGGATCATATTTATCCATAATGGTAGAGTGCTTAGTAACTAACTCTTCCATTTTCCATGCTCTTTTCAAAGTGGTAAAATAATCTGCTTCTGAAAAATTAGTTGCTGAACTTTTCTTACTCCAATCAATTACAGAATAATGGTGTAATGCTAATCCATCAACCATCTCTTTTGGAATATCTCTCATTAATACTTCTGTCCAATTTAAATCATCGGAATTCGCCCCTGAAGCAATTTTAAAAATAGGCTTATCATTCGTACTTGCCATAAAAGTGGCATATTGCTTATAAATATTAGCGTAGTATTCTGGCTTCATATTTCCACCACAACCCCATGCTTCATTACCAACGCCCCAATAGGTTACATTCCATGGTTCTTTTTGCCCATTTTGTGTTCTTAACTGCGTCATAGGTCCACTACCCTCAGGAAAATTTACATACTTTACCCAATCTGCTAATTCTTGTACAGTTCCAGATCCAACATTTCCTGCTAAATAAGGTTCTGCTCCAATTTCCTTACATAAATTTAAAAAGTCATGGGTACCAAAGCTATTATTTTCAGTTACACCACCCCACCATACATTTAACATAGAAGGTCTTTCGCTTTTTGGCCCAATCCCATCTCTCCAATGATAAGTATCTGCAAAACAGCCACCAGGCCATCTTAAATTTGGAATTTTTAATTTACGCAAAGCGTCAATAATGTCATTTCTTACGCCCGCTGTATTTGGAATTTTAGTATTTCCTTCTCCAACATAAATTCCACCGTATATACTCTTACCTAAATGCTCCGCAAAATGTCCATAAATATTTTTATTGATAATGGTTGTACCCAAATCGGCATTTACAACAATTTTATCTTGCGCTATAATCATTGTAAAAATGAATAACATAGAAAATAAGAAGGAAAACTTTTTCATGTTTATAATTTAATTTTTAAAGTGAAATTTATAGTATTAATTATCAAGTAATTTAAAGCTTTATATATAAAAATCCAAAATTTATTGGCTAAATTTATAGTATTAGAAATAGATACCATGTTAGATAAAAAAATGAATGTTCTTGTATGTAATGTGCCTGGCTTATTCTCCTATGAAGAAAAATTAATTCCTACATTATTAAATGGCCAAGTACTTGTACAAGTAAAAAGAGTAGGTATATGTGGCACCGATTTACATGCTTATAAAGGAACACAACCTTACTTTAATTATCCTCGAATTTTGGGTCATGAAATTGCAGGTATCATCATTGATCATAATGGTTCTGTTTTATGTAACAATAAAGACGAAGTAAGTATTCTGCCTTATTTTATTTGTGGTCATTGTATTGCTTGTAAAAATGGTAGGGAGAACTGTTGCGTTCATTTACAGGTTTTTGGAGTGCACATAGATGGCGGAATGTGTGAATACATTGTGGTACCCGAACAAAGCATAGTGAAAGGTGCCGGTTTAAATTTAGATGCATTAGCCATGATTGAACCCTTTAGTATTGGTGCACATGGAATGCGAAAAGCGCAAATAAAAAAGAATGAAAATGTATTAATCATTGGAGCTGGCGCCATTGGCTTAGGTGCGATGGAATATGCCAGCATTAATGGCGCCAATGTGATTGCAATGGAAATGGATAACAATCGTCTTAATTTTGCAAGAAATAATTTAAACATAAAACATACTATTAACCCTTTAGAAGAAAATGCGTTTGATAAATTAAAGGTTATCACACAAAATGAAATGCCTACGGTTGTTGTAGATGCAACTGGTAATCAAAAAGCCATCAATAGTGGGCTACAATACCTTGCCCATGGTGGAAAATATATTTTAATAGGTTTGCAAAAAGGGGAGCTTATATTTAGTCATCCGGAATTCCATAAAAGAGAAACTACATTAATGAGTAGTAGGAATGCCAATAGATTAGATTTTGAATGGGTAATTGAACATATGAAAAATGGGCAAATTAAGCCTGAGCACTATATTTCACACAGATATCAATTCAAGGATCTAAAAAATGTATTTGAATCTTTCTATGAACCAGGAGCAAACATTATAAAAATAATGATCGAATTTGATTAGCGCATACCAGGTATTACTTTGCGGCCCATGGGGATATTGTAGCCAAAACTTAATATAAATTCTAAGGTTCCAAAATTTTGACGCGCATTACCTTGATATACATTTAAATTATAGTACGCTGCATAGTCTAATTTTCCAGCAAATTCTAAATATAATTTTTTATAAAAAGTACTTCTTAAAGCATACTCCACTCCTGTATTCCAGCCTCCAAATTGAAACTTGCTATCATTAGCTTTCCCAAATAAGAAATTTTCAACATGTGGAATTAATGGGCCAATCCCAAACTTACCTAGTCCGTCAAAAAGAATGTGTTTACCTGATAAACTTTTAAATCTATTTCTTTTAACAATATTAAATAATAAAAAATTGGCTCCATTATTTAAATAATAATAATTTCTAGATGTTCCAACTCCTTGTTCACTGAAAATAAAACTTGAATCAATTGCTGAACCATTATACGTTCCAACCATACGAACAGTGTTATTATCCTTGATTAGAGCTTTAGTATGATCAAAATTTATTTCAAATGCCCAATCTTTATTCTTATCAAAAAAATAACCAAAACGGTAATTGTATTGCGGAATTGTTAAGGGCGTTTTTAAAAGTCCTTTATTCCATCCAGGATTATCAACCAATACGGTATTTTTAAAAACAAAATTGTTGTTTAATGCTGGTTGATTAATATAAATATTAGAATTAGTATAGTAGGCCTTATTGTACCCCCATGAAAAATAAAATTCCCCTTTTCTTTCTGTTTTTTGTGCAAAGCTTACAATAATTTGTAGGGTAAATAAAGTAAACAACAATCCCTTTTTCATAAGCTTTAAATTACTATTCCTTTTCAACATTAATTTTTTCAAAGATAACCAAAACAATAATAATTCCTTCAATATATAGGTACTAAAATGTTATTAATGCAATAGTTATAGGGTTTATACCTCAAAGTAATGAGGAATGTCATTTTTATTTCTGACACCTTAAGATGCCTGATTTTGCTTTTTGGTCTAACGAATTTTTGAAAGCTGTATTTTTCATTTCCATGCAATTTTTATAAAAGCTAATGGCATTGGTAAAATCTTTTCTTTCTTCATAAATTAAAGCAATTTGTAATGCTGATCTGGCCGCAAAATATTGCTTTGAATTTTTTCCTTTTGCAATGGTAGACTTATAAAATTTTATAGCTTGCTCTTTATCTCCCATTAAATCATTAATTCTAGCTAATCGATAAGAAAATTCAGTCTTATCATCCTCTGTTTTAAAATCAAGAGTGGTTTTATCTGCTAACACTTTTAAAGCTTGTAATTGAAAACCTCCATCACTTAAAATTCTTGACTTTAATAATAATAGATTAGGCCAAGTATTTGACTTTGCATTTTGATAGGCTAATTTATCTGCTTCTGTTATCAAACTTCCATGTTTCAAAACTTCTTCCCGATACTCATAAGATTTTTTTATATCATTTTTTAAATAAGCAATTAAACTTAATTTATCATAAGTGTCTTTTACATAAAAATTTCCTTTAAATGTATTTATAAATTGAGTAAACTCTTTTTCTGCATTGTCTAATTTCATTTCATTAAAGTAGATATGTCCAATTTCATAATTCCAAAACGGCATCGACAAATAAGCCTCCCCTTGTTCTATATTAGTTGCAATTTCTAATGCCTTAAGGGGTTGCTGATGATTTAAATACAAATTCGTAGCCATATAAGCATGAATGTGGTTTCTTTTAAAATCATAATTAGTATGCTCAATAAAATCAAAAGCTTTTTTGGTATTGCCTTCAAAATTCATCACTAAATAAGGATAAAGCAACAAGGCTTCATTCATGGCCATTTTTGAATATTCGTCTTTGCTATTAATATAAGCCAAAACCAATTCATTGCCCTTCGTAATACTTCCATTAAACCCAAAAACATTCAACATCCATTGATAATTGGTAGGTACTGCCCCAATAATGGTAGTCAATAAACCAAAATAAACATTATTAGGATTAAATTTTGGATAGAGCTCCTTATTGTCTTTAAAATAAATATAGGCTTTACGAAAATCTAATACGGCTTCTATATTTTTATTTAATTTAATAGCTAGTATCGCTTTATAAAAATGCAGTAAACCCAAACTATATAAATAATAGGGAGAGGCTTTGGGTCCTGATTTGATTAAATCTATACGCTTTTGAAAGCGTGGATAAAAAACAGCATACTCCGTTGCATTTTCATTAAAAAATAATTGATACAAATCGGCTTCACTTTCTAATAAAGAATAAAAAAGATTATTAGTGTGGTTGTTTAATTCTTTTTCTATCACCTTTCTGGCCTCAGGAATTCTTAATGCATTGATAGATTCATATGTTTTTTGCACTTTGTCATTCCACAAATAATAAGATTGTGCAAATCCATTTAACGAAGCTAAAATCAATAAAAATAAAATTCCCTTTTTCATGGTTGTAAAAGTAAAGCTTATCGCATTAAAATGAACTAAGGGTTTTGAAAGGTTGGCCTTTTGTCAAATATTAGTTGAATTTTAAACTAAAATCCTTAATTTACTAGCCTTACAATTATTAATATATTAAAAACTAATTAAATGAATAATTCAAATAAAACCAGCAAGGCATCTTCTCGTCGTCAATTTTTATACCAAAGCTCTTTGGCTTCTATGGGATTACTTCTGATGGGTAAAAATGGTTTGGCGGCTAATTCCTTTGGGATTTTAAATAGTAAACCTAATTCTCTTATTAATGGGGTACAAATTGGAGCCATTACTTATTCATTTAGAAGTATGCCCGGTAGTGCAGAACAATTATTACAATATTGTATAGACTGTAATATTAGCGCCATTGAATTAATGGGAGATGCCATTGAAGAATATGCAGGGGCGCCAAAAAATCCTATCCAGTGGGTACCGGGTAAAAGAATTGATTTTACAGATGCTTTGAAAGCACAAGTAAAAGAATATCAAATTCAATTAACTAATTGGAGAACAACTGTTTCAATGGATAAGTTTAAAGAGATTCGTAAAATGTATAATAATGCAGGAGTAAGTATTTATGCGTTCAAGCCAAATGCATTAAACCCTAACAATACTGATGGTGAAATTGAATATGCATTAAAGGCGGCTAAAACTTTAGGTGCTAAATCGGTAACCATTGAATTACCCAAAGATGCTGCACATGCTAAGCGCTTAGGCGATTTGGGTCAGAAACATGGCATTTACATTGGATACCATGCACATACCCAAGCTACGGATACAGCATGGGATATGGCTTTAGCACAATCCCCATTCAATTCAATGAATTTAGATTGTGGGCATTATATAGCAGCAGGTGGCCCCAATACAAAAGAAACTTTATTGGCTTTAATTGAAGCCAAGCATGATCGCATTACAAGCATGCATATTAAGGATAGACGCAATAAAAAAAATGGCGAAAAAAATATGCCATGGGGCGAAGGCGACACGCCACTAAAAGAGGTTTTAACTTTATTGAAAAATAAAAAGTATAAAATTCCCGCCTCCATTGAATTAGAATATGATATTCCTGCAGGTTCTGATGCAGTAAAAGAAACAAAGAAATGTCTAGCGTATGCTAAAGATATTTTAGAAAACTAAATTTCTATGGCATAAACAAACTAATTTACTTTTGCAATAAATTAAATAGATTAGGTTTCCCATTCATTCAAAATAATAATTGGTTACTATGAGCAAAAAAATAGCAGATAACACTTTTGTACATCACGTATTATTTTATTTAAAAAATCCGGATTCAAAAGCAGATCAAATAAAATTTTTTGAAGGAATTGATTTGCTTTCAAACATTTCTACTATTCGTGAATTTCATGTGGGTGTTCCCGCCACCACCAATAGAGAAGTAATTGTGCAAAATTATACTTACTCTTGGCTTTGCTTTTTCGATTCAGCTGAAGACGAAGCAATTTATCAATCCGATCCCATTCATGATGAATTTAGAAATAATTATGGGCACTTATGGGAGAAAGTTGTTATTTACGACTCAACCACCAGTACACCGGTAAGCCAGTAGCCATAAGGGTTAAGCCCCAAATGGCTTCATAGGGTTGATTGATAATTGTCATTATAAATAAAGCCACGCAAAAAAGGAAAAATAAAGCAGGGACAAATGGGTATCCAATGACTTTATATTTTCTTTCAATCTCTGGATGTTTTATTCTTAAAATAATCACCCCCAAAGCAGTGCTTCCATAAAATATAAAGGAAGCAAAAACAAGCATATCGGTTAATTGGTCAAAGGTTCCAGAAAATACTAAAGCGATGGCCCAAAATGCTTGAATAAATAAAGCTACATCGGGGGTATTGTATTTTGGATGCACCGAAGCAGCTTTATAAAAAAACATTTTATCTCTAGCCATTGCATACATAATTCTAGAAGACATTAAAATACTGCTATTGGCTGAATTTAAAGTAGTTACTACTATTAAACCCGCTACTAATACCATGCCTATATGTCCACTAATTTTTCCTGCTACTTCTACGGCGGCAATTTTATTAGGGGTTGCATTTAATTGTATAAAATAATCAATGGGCATGACAGATACAAAAACAATATTTAATGCGACATAAGTGGCTATTACTAGTAAAGTGCCCAAACCCAATGCCAAAGGAAGATTTCGTTTTGGATTATTTATTTCTTCTCCTATATACGCTATATTATTCCAGCCTTCATATCCCCAAAAAGCCCCTAAACTAGCTACGAATAAGGCTTTCATTAAATTCCACCCATTGAGTGAAGGGGCAGTGGCTAACTGACTATGTTGAGTTAAATTTTGAATATTGACCGAGCTGGAACTAAATCCAACTACAATAAACACTACAATGCCCGCCAACATTAAATAAGTTAAGAAGCTACTTAGCTTGGCTGCAAATTCTACGCCTCTATAATTAAGTAAGGTTAATAAAATAATTAAAATAGAGGCTACTATTTTAATTGATAAATTTTGAAAAAGGGCGATGCCTAAAAAACTTGCATCGGATGAATAACTTGGAAATGGAAATAAACTATTTAATGATTGCGAAAAAATGTAGGCCAGCGCTGCTATAGCTGCAGTTTTGATTATAGTAAAACTTGACCATCCATAAATGAAGGAGAAAAAGCGTCCATATATTTTTTGAAAATAAAAATACTCTCCGCCCGAATTAGGAAACATACTTACCATTTCGGCCGTTGAAAGGGCTCCGGCTAAACTGATGATACCCGCCAAAACCCAACAAACTATCACTAATATAGGAGAGCCTAATTCATGCGCCATAGGCGCAATTTTTTTAAAAACCCCTGAGCCTATAATAACACTTACCACTAAAAAAGTAGCCACTTTTAATCCAATCTTCGGTTTTAATACTTCCATGCTTCAATGTAGTGTTTTTCAAATAAACAGCTTTAGATTTTCGTTACTCCAAAACCTGGCAAATGATTGATATGCATATAACCATCTACTAGCTCAAACCCACCTGTAACCAAGTCTTCGGCTAAATCAAAACTTCCATCTAGATCTATGTATTTAGTATTAGCACAACAATAGGCAGCGTGCAAAGCTGCTGTTATACTTAATATACTTTCATCATTGCATCCCCAAAATAAATTTATTTGCGCTTGCTTTGCGATGGTGGCAATTTCCATCGCACCCATGATACCGCCACATTTCATCAATTTAATATTATATACGCCAAATGGTTTACTAATGGCATATTCCAAAGCGGCCTTCGAATCTTTTAAAGATTCATCACCCATTAATATAGATCGATAAGTCATATCTACCTTTAATAATTCTAATTCTTTTCCTACAGGCAAAGGTTGTTCTATTAAATCGATAGCTACTTTTTGGGTAGCATTAATAAATTGATTCAACTGGGCCAATGTATATCCTTGATTAGGATCTACCCTTATTTTAAATTGAGTAGCGTAGAACTCATGAAGTTTAATTATTTTTTCAATATCTTCTTCTACATTCAAGCCCAGTTTAACTTTTAAAATTTTAAAGCCTAATTTTAAATACCCTGCTGCATCTTCTAAAGTTTCTTGTACATTTTTTATTCCTATAGTAATAGAAGTAGGAAGGGCTTGTATCTTTTGGCCATAAAATTCGGCTACGGATATGCCAATGAATTTCCCAAATGCATCGTGCAGCGCAATATCAATAGCAGCTTGAGTCCCAGGTAAATGGTCGAAATATATTCTTGCTTCATAGATGATTTGTTGAAAATGTCGAATGTCTCTGCCCACAAAATTTTGAACAAATTCGGTTTGTAAATTAAGCGCTGTTTGGTCGGTGGTTTCTCCTACTACTTCTCCTGCAGGACTTCCTGTACCATATCCTATCATACCATTGGCTAATTCCACTTCAAAAAAGGCTAAAGTTACATCCGAAAAGGTACTATATGCAATGGTGTATGGCTTGGTTAAAGCCATTTTTTTTACGTAGGATTTTACGGCAACTATTTTCATATAATAATTTGTATAAAAATTTTAATTACTTACTCAATTGCTTTAAGGTAGGTATTATTTTGTCAACGCCCTCTTGTATAGGCAATAATACTGGAATCTTTAATTTTTGCTCATACTCCTTTTGATAAGCAAAGGCTTCCTCATTCGTACAATCCTCCGAATGTATGCCCACGGCAATCACTTTGGATCCTAATTTTTCAATAATCTCTATTTCAGATTCTACGCTTGGAATACTGCCCCACTTTTCATCATGATCAAAATATTTTCGCTTGGGTGCAAATAACAATATTACATTTTTAGCATTTCCAGAAATCAATAATTCAATGCCGCATGGACCACTAGGATTTCTTAAAGAAGATTGTCCTTCTAAAAATATACAATCAGGTTTTTCTTCCTTCCAGCAAGTAACAATTGCATTTTCTAGTTCGCCTGAAACAAAATCATTTAAGGTAGAATCAAAAATAAAACCATACTTCCCTCCTTGCAACCAACCCGTTTGGCCCGTATAAATCATTTGCGCTTTCATACCACTGGCCTCGCAGGCCTGTCTTAACATTCTGGCAGTAGTTCTTTTACCCATGGCACAATCCATCCCAATAACGGCAATGATTGGAGCGGTTACTTTATAGATGTCCCCTGTCCAAAAACTAAGCTGCTCTCTTGTTTTAGGCTTTCTTACATCAATTAGTTGAACCCCTTTTTCTTTAGCCAATGCCACTATTGCTGATTTTTCATTTAAGTATTCATGCAGCCCATTAACAATAGATAGGCCAGCATTGATGGCATCAATTATAGTGACCAACATATTAGCAGGCAACCTTCCCCCAACGGTCGCAACGCCAATCACTAAATATTGAATGTCCTGTAAGGCCTCAACAGCATTATGTAAATTTTCAAATACCGGAATGTCTCTAGGCTTTCCATCTAATAAACTGCCTGCATCTTTTCCTGCAGTTGCGGCACAATCAATCACTCCTTTAATGGTAAACCTTTCTGTTCCCCTAATTAAACCATGTGCTGTTTTTGCATCAAGTGATTTTAATAACCCATTAGTCAATACAATTGCATTGTTCATTTTTTGTACTATTATACTTTAAATTAAAATTTATTTTTTTATAAAAACACCAGGATAGGCCCCTGTTGTTTTTTGATTTTTATAAGTGACGTGCCCATTAATCCAAACCATTTCAATACCAGTTGATAAAGCTCTGCTGTTTTGAATGGTTGCATTGTCTTTAACAGTTGCTGGATTAAATAAAACTAGATCCGCATAATTACCTACGGCAATCACCCCTCTATTTTTTATACCTACGTGCTTTGCAGTTAAACCTGTCATTTTATAAATAGCTGTTTCCAATGGAATTACTTTGTCTTCTCTCACATACTTTCCTAATACTCTTGCAAAAGCACCTTGTCCTCTTGGATGTCCACCCGTATTATTACCGTCTGAACAAATATTGGCATTAGGCCAAGCTATAAATGCTGCGACATCTGATTCTATCATCGACTTACCTGCGATGGCATCAATGGTTCCTTTAAATTTAGGATTTTTTTCTTTGAAATCCGATGCAATAGCAATCAATGCCATTAGGGTTGTAGAGGGCTTTTCATTTCTCATAGCGGCAATGGCAGCAATGGTTTTACCTCTGTACGCTTCTACTGGTGCATATTTCACTAAATAAGATTCATTCACATCTATAATTTGATTCACTGCAAATTCCGCACTTACTGGGTTGGTATAATCACGCGTTGGAAACAATACCCTCAAAGTTGAATTCCAATAAGTATAAGGATAAACATCTGCAGTAATATTAATTCCAGCAGCTCTTGCTTTTTCTAATTTTTCAATTAAGACTTTGGCTGTTCCCCAATCATCTTTTTTACCCAATTTGATATGCGATATTTGCACGGGCATTTTAGTGACTCTCCCTATTTCTATAATTTCATCAATCGCATCTGGCATTCTAATGTCCTCGCTTCTGATATGACTCATGTAGCTTGTCTTTTCTGAAGCGGCTACTTTGGCTAATTGGATCACTTCGTCTTTGCTTGAAAAAAAAGCTTGCTCATATTCGAGTCCAGTGGATAAACCAAAGGACCCTTTTTTTAATTCATTTTTTAAAATGATTTTCATCTTGTCTATTTCCAATTGGCTAGCTTGCCTATATACATTTTTTTCTCCCATTACTTCTTCTCTTAAACTGGATTGTCCGGTATAAGTTCCCACATTAATTGCTATGGGCTGCGTCTTCATCATTTGCGCAATGGTATCCATAGGATAGCTTTCTCCATCCTGTCCAATGATTATAGTAGTAATGCCCTGATTGTTGGTAGGCAATGCTTCCGGGTGATTGTCTAAGTCGCCAAAATGATGGCTATGTGAATCTATAAATCCAGGTGCCAACACCCAACCCTGACCATCTATTACCATTTCTTCTTTCTGTGGCAATAAAGCTCCTATTTGAATTATTTTATTCCCCTGAATTCTTACAGCAGCATCTACAGCAGGCTTACCACTGCCATCAATCAATTGAACATGAGTAATTAATTGCGTTTTTTCTTTAATTAACTTATTGTTTTGAGCAGACAATGTCAAGCAACCCAACAATGCAATCAATAAAGAAAAGAGTTGAACCAATTTTGATTTCATTTTGATTTCATTTTGATTTCATTTTCAAAATCACAATAGATCATCCCTATTCATATAAATAGTTACTATCTACCAAAAGCGAATGTACATAGCGGCTACCAAACCTAATATTATAAAAATCATAGCTAAATTAGCATTAGATAATTTATACCTAGTCTTGTCTTCTATTATATCGTTTTCATGTGATTGCCCTTTCGAATCTATTAAACTCACCAAGACCATCGTTATCATGGTAAAGGCAAAAACCAATCCCATTTGAATTAAATAAGGTATTTCAAACCCACCATGCCCGTTGGAGTAAGCGGTATATATTAATGTTTCATTTCCTGCCCAGCCAACAATAAATTTATCAAATACAATAGATAAAATAACGCCTACTATAATTCCAGTGATGGCCGCTTTTGAAGTAGCTTTTTTCCAGAAGAACCCAAGTAAAAAAACTGGGAAGATGGCAGGAGAAATATATCCAGTATATTTTTGGATAAATTCAAAGCCGCCTTTTCCACCAATACCCAAGGTATCATTCCAGTTAATAACAATAGCAATGATTAAAGAAATTATAATCATCATTCTTCCTGTGGAAACAATTTTGTTATCAGCAGCCTCTCTATTAATATATTTCTTATAAATATCTAAAGAATAAATGGTGGAAATACTATTGGCCTTACCTGCCAAAGAAGCTACTATCGCTGCTGTTAAAGCCGCCATAGATAAGCCTTTCAAGCCAACTGGTAAAAATCCTACTACCGAAGAATAGGCATTGTCTTGATTCAATGCCCCATTGGTTAACATCTCTTGTTGCAATTCTCCATTTTGATACAATACATAAGCTGCAATACCAGGCAATACCACCAATATGGGCATCAGCAATTTTAAAAAGGCAGCAAATAAAATTCCAGTTCTTGCCGTTTTTAAATCTGCCCCCAAGGCTCTTTGTGTAATGTATTGATTGCAACCCCAATAATTTAAATTGGCTACCCACATACCTGCAGCCATCATAGCCAATCCTGGTAAACTAGAGTAATCATCTATTTGTTTTTGCGTTGAGCCCGCTGTAGGTTTATCAAAAATCATTTTAAAATGATCTGGTGCTACTTTTATTAAATGATTGAACCCTGCAATTGCATTGCTTCCATATCCAAATTTTTCTGATACAACTGTTAAGGCAATATAAGAAGTAATTAAACCTCCAATGGTTAATACCAACACTTGAATAACATCGGTATACCCAATCACTTTCATTCCTCCCAAAGTGATGAATAAAGCAAAGAGGGCTAAGCCTATCATTATCAAATGGAAATTGGCACCTCCCGTTAAATTATTAATAGCAATAGCTCCTAAATATAAAATAGAAGTTAGATTCACAAATATGTATAAGAACAACCAAAATATAGCCATAATCATGGCCACTGTTTCATTGTACCTCGTTTTTAAAAACTGAGGCATAGTGTAAATTCTGTTTTTCAAATACACTGGCATAAAAAATACTGCCACCACTACTAAAGAGACAGCTGCGATCCACTCATAGGCAGATATGGCAAGACCTAATCTAAAGCCGTTTCCACTCATGCCAATAAATTGTTCGGCAGAGATATTAGAAGCGATTAAAGAAGCGCCAATGGCCCACCAGGTCAATTGACCTTCTGCTAAAAAAAAATCTGTTGAATTAGAAGTAGCCGATTTTTTTCTTTTATAGATCCAAAAACCATAGCTCGCTATAATTAAGAAATACAAAATAAAGACAATGTAATCATAGCTTTGAAGTCCTTTTGGCATAGTGGTTAGGTTTTAGTCTTAAAAATAGGTGAATTTATCAAAAAGGCACCCTTTTGGAGTGTCTTTTTTTATCAAAAAAATCTCACTACTTTACTCCAAACCTAATTTAACTATTTTCGCTAATTTTATTAGAACCTAATTTTATGCTATGAACCTTTCTTTCAATATTTTCAAAGAAATAATTACTAATCCCATTAAGTTTCGTTTTTTCTTATTTCAAAAATTACCTGCTGCTTTTTTTGCAGGATTAAGAATTCATCATTTTGATGCAGAAAAATGTGTGGTACGAATTAAGTATTCTTGGTTTACCATGAATCCCTTTAAATCGGTCTACTTTGCAGTAGAAGCCATGGCAGCAGAAATGTGTAGTGGTATGTTAGCCTTTGGGCAAGTGTATCAACGAACACCTAAAGTAAGTATGTTAGTGGTTAAAATGGAAGCTGCTTTTGTAAAAAAAGCAACAGGCGTGATATTATTTACTTGTGAAGATGGGCAAATGATTCAAAATGCAATCAATGAGGCCATTTCATCTGGAGAAGGCAAAACAATAGTTTGTAAATCCGTAGGCACAAATAGTGCAAATGATATAGTCGCCGAATTTAATTTTACTTGGAGCTTTAAAGCAAAGTAGTTTTATCAAAAACAACAACAGCTCCCAATGGAGCTGTTAGAGGGGAGCTTTTGGGGAAAATTTACTCCTTCAAACTATTTTTAATTTAAGTTAAAATGTTTTACTACCGTTAGGCTGATAAGCAAATCTAAATGTATAATAGCGTTGTTTAGATGACTTCTCAATATCTGTGGCAGTAGTTGGCAAGGTAACGCCACCTTTGTAATAATTAATTATTTCCAACTTTGCATATTTTCCAGAAGCAGTTCTAATCACTAAAATCCTACCTGCCAATGGTGTAATTAAACTTGTTAATTGGTCATATACATACCAACCTTTCCCGCTACCAAATGTAACTGCAAAGGAGGCAGGCGAATTATCAGTTTTAAAAACAGAATCATTAGAAATGGTTGTAAGTCCATCAAATAATCCAGTATAAATAAATGCTCCACCCAAAGCTTTACCACTCGTTCCACCATTGGTTAAAATTTTTGTACCGGCAAACGCCAAATCCCACTTATTGCTTGCGCTATCAGTATTAGGTACAATTGAATTTCGTTCTAAGCTATAGAAAGTATACTTACCAGCACTGAAAGGCATACCTGTTGTAGTATTAATACCTAATATTGTATCCGCTGGTAAGTCACGCACTGTAATTGCGGTTATCGGTACTGCAATGGTTGTTTCATTTTTAGTACAAGAGAATAAAATGCTACTTAAAATAAGTAGTAACAAGAATGGTTTTAATGGTTGTTTCAT
>CAMBEQ010000026.1 GCA_945865545.1 Sediminibacterium ginsengisoli
GTAGCCTTTAAGACAAATCGAAGGTTTTCATGCACATTTCTATCCGTTAATAATTGAAAATCCTGAAAAACTATACCTAAATTTCGTCTTAAAAAGGGCAATTTCTTCCAATCCATTTGCTTTAAATCAAACCCTACTACTTGGCCTACCCCTTCTGTAAGGGTAATTTCGCCATAAAGCGTTTTTAATAAACTGCTTTTACCCGTGCCTGTTTTTCCCACTAAATAGACAAATTCTCCCCTTTGGACATTTAAGTTGACGTCTTGTAAAATAAGATTACCACTTTGGTATATATTAACTTTATCTAATTGAATTACTACTTCGCTCATGGGTAATTTTATTTTTTTATTAAATTTAGTAAGTGAAAGTTTCTATCCCAAAACTTCCAGACAAAACAAGCTCTTTTTGATCAGCCGCTTCTACCTTACCAATTATTTGCGCATCAATATTAAAAGTTTTTGCCAATTTAATTAATTCAATTGCCGATTGCTCCTCTGTGAAAATTTCTAATCGATGACCCATATTAAAAACCTGGTACATTTCTTTCGTATTGGCTCCTGAATTTTCTTGAATTAATTTGAAAATTGGAGGAACTGGTAAAAAGTTATTTTTAACCAAACGCATTGGTCCAGGTAAATACTTCATACACTTGGTTTGACCACCCCCACTGCAATGTATCATGCCTTTTACTGCCTCAAAATGATGGGTTAAAATTTCTTTCACTAGTGGCGCATATGTTCGGGTAGGACTTAATAATAATTTTCCAATACTTATATTCCCAAATCCTTCAATTTCAAGTGTATCAGTCATTTTATTTTTTCCTAAATAAACTACTTCCTCCTTTAAAGTAGGCTCAAATGTTTCTGGATACTTGGCCGCATACTCATGATGTAAAACATCATGCCTTGCACTCGTTAATCCATTGCTTCCTAAACCACTATTATAAGCTTGTTCATAAGTGGCTTGCCCGTAACTAGAGAAACCAACTATCACTTGCCCAGGGGCAATAAGATCATTAGTAATAAGCTTCGCCTTTGGCCATCTTGCCGTCATAGTTCCATTCACCGCAATAGTTCTAACCACATCACCAACATCGGCTGTCTCCCCTCCTAAAAATTCAATATTAATTCCAAATTTCTTTAAATCATTAAAAAAACTTTGGGTACCCTGAATTACTTCTTGTAAAATAGTACCATTGATTAATAATTTATTTCTATCGATAGTAGAAGAAAACAATATTTGATCATAAATGCCCACACAAAGCAAGTCGTCTAAATTCATGGCAATTGCATCTTGTGCAATACCTTTCCAAATACTGGTATCTCCAGTATCTTTCCAATATAAATAAGCCAAAATACTTTTAGTTCCTGCCCCATCCGCATGCATGATATTAATATAATCAGCATCTTTCCCTAAAAAATCGGCATATAGTTTACAAAACGCATTGGGATATAAGCCCTGATCTAAATGTTGGATAGCTGCGTGAACTTCTTCTTTTTGTGCGGAAACGCCGCGTTGAGCATACAATGACATTTATCTAAATTGGTTTGTCTTACAAAGGTACAATTGTTTTACATTTGTGCCATATTTAGCAGTATTAAATGAAGATTCACTACGATATAAAACAATTGCCCCCTTTTAGGAACGCCATTGTGACTACAGGAGCCTTTGATGGTGTGCATATTGGCCATCAGAAGATTATTAGAAGAATGCAGGAAATTGCCAAAGAAATAAACGGAGAAACGATTATTGTAACTTTTCACCCACATCCAAGAAAAGTGATTTCCTCTATTCCAGGCGAAATTAAACAATTGACCAGCCTTGAGGATAGAATTGATTTATTACAACAAAGCGGGATTGACCATTTAGTCGTAGTTAATTTTGATTACCAATTCTCCAATCTAACTGCTACTCAATACATAAAAGACTTTTTATGGGATCATTTTCATCCCCATACAATTATCGTAGGATACGACCACCGTTTTGGGAATGGCAGAAATGGAAATTTTGAATTATTAAAAGAAGCAGGTGAATCCATGAACTTTAAAGTGGAACAAATCAATGAACAATTAGTCAATGATGAAATTGTTAGTTCCACACATATCAGAAATTACTTAGGAGATAAAAATATAATTAAAGCCAATGAATTATTAGGTCACCCCTATTCATTTGAAGGTTTTGTAGTGAGAGGGAAGCAATTGGGAAGAACCATTGGATTTCCTACAGCCAATTTGCACATTAACAATGAAGAAAAATTAATCCCCAACGACGGCGTTTATGGAGTAAAGGTAAAGGGCGATTGTTGTGATAATATTATATACGGAGGTATGATGAATATTGGCGTAAGACCTACCGTGGATGGACATAAAAAAGTAATTGAAGTCCATATTTTCAATTTCGATAAAGATATTTACGAACAAAATTTAACCGTCTTGGTTTTTGATTTTATTAGAGGAGAAGTGAAATTTGACGGATTAGACGCCTTAAAAGAACAATTAAACAAAGATAAAATAGCAGCAGCTGCTATTTTACAGAAGTATCCATAATTTTAATCACCAATTCTTTTAGCAAATCTGCATCTGTATTATCTGCATCCTGAATACCTAAAACTCTTAAATTGTATTCATGAATCAATAATAATATGTGTTCCACTTTTTTATAGGAGTATTGCCTAAGGGCGGCTAAATAAATTTTCACTGCAAAAAAACTAACCCCTACCTCACTCATAATTCTTTTTTCATCAGTAGTGCCTAAACCGTAGATGGCATAAATTTTACTAAAAAAAGCATACAAAGTGGGTAAAATCAATTGAATGGGTGCCGCTTTACTATTGGATTCGAAATATTGAATCATTCTAATGGCTTTAGCAAAATTTCTTTGTGCTACCGCTTCTTGAAACTCGAATGCATTATATTCTTTACTTATTCCAATGTATTTTTCAATATCATCTTCCGTCATTTTTTTACGATCTCCCAAATTTACAATTAGCTTCTCGAGTTCATTTTGGATTCGGCTTAAATCATTACCAATATGGTCTACAATAATTTGAACCGCCTTGGGACTAATTTGATACCCACGTTGTCCCACCCATTCTGTAACCCATTCTGGCAACTTACTATCATACATTTTTTTTGTACTCACCACCACCGCCTTTGTTTTTAAGGCTTTTGCTAAAACAGATCGACCATCCACATTTTTATCTTTATGGGCTACAATTAAAATAGTAGAACTAAGTGGGTGTTCAATATAAGACAATAACTTATCCAGCTGATTCATATGTTGCGCTTCCTTAATGATAACCACTTGCTTTTCTGCAAAAACGGGGTATCGCTTACAAGCATTCATTATTTCAGTCCAATCGGCATCTTTACCATAAAAAATAGTCAAATTGAAAGCTTGTTCTGCTTCAGGTAATAATTTCTTTTCAGCATAGTCTACCACTTGGTCAATATAAAATGACTCTTCCCCTTCCAGCCAATAAACAGCATCGAAGACATTTTTTTGCCAATTGGCTATGATTTTAGAAGTGGGCATATTCAAAGATAAAGATAAGTCTTCCTAAAAATACTAAATTGTACTTATTTGGCTTAAAGTCAATTGTATAAAGACTATTAGATGGCATATGTTTGAAATTTGTCAAATTTTGTGTATCTTGCACACCAACAAAAAAACATCTTATGAGTAATGAAACCTCCAGCAACAGTAATAAAATTACTATTGGCATTTTAGTGGTTGCCCTTATTAGTTCTTGGATTTATTTTAATAGTTCCAAAACAGAAATAATCAATACCTACGACAACAAAGTAGCTGTCATTGATAGTGCTAAAGCTCAAATTCAATCTGAATTTATAGAAATTTCAGCTAAAGCAGATTCTTTAACACAACAAAACACCACCTTACAAGGTGACCTTTTGGAGAAATCTACGCAAATTCAAAAATTAAAAACCAATATTGGTAATATCTTACGTAAGCAAGATGCGACTGATAAAGAATTGGTTGAAGCCAAAACTTTAATTGCAGAATTAAATGGAAAAGTAACTGGCCTATTTGCCGACTTAACCAAAGCGCAAGAAGAAAACAAAGATTTGTCTGCCAAAAACGAGGTATTAACTACTACTAATACTACCTTAAATAGCAATTTATCAGCCACTCAAAAAGAAAAAGAAAGATTACAAGATATAGGTTCCACTTTACACGCTTCCTCTTTTAATATCGAATCTTTAAGAATTAAAGAAGATGGAACTGAGAAAAAAACAAACAATACAAAAAGAGCCAATACCCTTCGCTTGTCATTCATAATTGATAAAAATAAGATTACCCCTTCTGGTGCTCAAGAGCTTTATGTGTGTATAACAGGTCCTGATGGAATAGCATTTTCAACAGGTGGTAAATTCAACACCAGAGAAGATGGCAACAGAGACTATGCCAATAAAATTTCTGTTCAATATGAACAAAATAAAGAGTTAGGTGTAAGCTATGATATCAAACAAACCAATACACTAGCTGAAGGAGATTACAAAATTGAAGTGTACCACAATGGTTTTAAAATTGGCGAAGGAAAAACTAGCTTAAAGAAAGGTTTATTTTAAGATTATTTATTTTATACTGCTCGCAGTAAATAAAGTATAAAGGAAAGGCCTCCCATTAAACCGGGAGGCCTTTCCTTTTATGTAAATTATTTAAATACAATTCTAATTCGCCAACTCATTGGTATTGCTAAAATCCTGCATCATACCACTAATAGGTATTTCATTATAGGATAAAGCATAAAACCACAATTGAATAGCAGCAGGAGAAATAGATTCAACAAAGAAATTTACTTTGCTTAGCAAAGGAATTAATTTGCTTAAAAGCTCTTGCATTTCAACACCCTCTTCGGATAAAGTCCATGCATTTAATAAGCTTTTTAACTGTGCTAACTCATTGTCCAATAAATGATCGAATGCGTGCAATTGTATAAATTCTGAAACCGCTTCATACAACATTGCCTTGTTGGTTGCTTTCATACATTAAAGTTTTTAATGGGTTTGATTACCCTACAAAGTTCTTATGTTATTGTTACGTAATCATTAACAAAACTCATTTAGACTTAAATGTGGAAAACTTGACTTAAAATGTTCATGTACTACTTGGAAATCATTGAAAAAGAGCAGCTTATATTATTTTAAAACGATGGCTGATAAAGCTGGAAGATTCAATAACAGCTTATTCCAATCGCCTTTTTCATCTTGTGACTCCATAGGAATAGAGGCATTTTTCAAGTCGCCTACCCCCCAATATTTTTGATCATCACTATTGAAAATTTCTTTCCATTGTTTTTTTCCATACACGTGGATGGGAAATTCATATCTAGGTACAGGTGTCATATTCATCACCACCAAAATATCATCATGTGCATTTTTACCTTTTCTTTTGAATGCGATTACGGCTTCCTCCCGCTTATTTACTTCTACCCACTCAAATCCTTTGGGATCAAATTGATATTCATAAAAGGATGGATAAGATTTGTATAATTCATTCAATGATTGGACACATAATTTCATCCCAGCATGGCTTTGAATGGTTAATAAGTCCCATTGAAGTTCTGTGGTATAATTCCACTCTTTGGTGGCGGCAAATTCATTCCCCATAAATAATAACTTTGCTCCAGGATGTGTGAACATATAGGTATACAATAATCTTAAATTGGCAAATTTTTGCCAATCATCCCCCGGCATTTTATATAGCATGGGGCTTTTTCCATGCACCACTTCATCATGACTTAATGGCAACATAAAATTTTCGTCATAATAATACATCATTGAAAAAGAAAATTTATCCTGATGAAAAGGCCTGAACAATGGATCTAATTTAAAATAATCTAATGTGTCATGCATCCAACCCATCATCCATTTCATGCCAAACCCAAGGCCATCCATAAAAGTAGGCTTACTAATACCTGGCCAATCAGATGCTTCTTCTGCAATGGTTTGTATGTAAGGGAAATCTCTATATAATGTTATATTTAAATCTTTAATAAAAGCAATGGCTTCTATATTCCCGTTGCCACCAAATTCATTAGGTTCCCATTGACCTTCTTCTCTACTGTAATCCAATCTTAACATAGAGCTTACCGCGTCTACCCTTAAACCATCTATATGAAATTGATCACACCAAAAACGAGCACTACTTATTAAAAAAGATTTTACTTCTCCTCTTTTATAATTAAAAATGTATGAATTCCAATCGGGATGATAGCCTTTACGCATATCGGCATACTCATAAGTATTAGCCCCATCAAACATAAATAAGCCATGTGCATCATAAGGAAAATGCGAAGGCACCCAATCTACAATGACTCCAATTTCAGCCGCATGAAAGGCTTCCACTAAAGCAGCAAATTCTTGCGGATTACCAAAACGAGAAGTGGGTGCAAAAAATCCCACCCCTTGATAACCCCAACTTCCATCAAAGGGATGCTCCATGATGGGCATAAATTCTACATGCGTAAACCCCATTTCTTTTACATAGGGTACCATTAATTTAATTAATTGGGTATAGGAGTTGTAAGAATTTTCATTGTTTTTATCGGGACGCATCCAACTGGCCAAATGCACTTCATACACTGAATAGGGTTGATCTGTTCTATTTTTAATTTTTCTTTGCTCCAACCATTTTGAATCTTTCCATTCATATTTTGTATCCCAAGTAATAGAAGCAGTTAAGGGTCTTAATTCCCAATAATTGGCAAAAGGATCTCCTTTATCCAACTTTACTCCTTGGAATCCGTGTAGATGGTATTTATATACTTCCCCTTGTAGAATGGCTGGTATAAATCCTTCCCAAATTCCTGAACTATCTTGCCTAACCTTAAGTGGATGTGATTCATTATTCCAATCATTAAAATTACCTTTTACAAAAACAGCAGTAGCATTGGGTGCCCAAACGGCAAAATAAGTACCCTTTACACCCGCAACTTCTAACTGTTTGTTACCAAACAAATGATACAAGGAATAATGCGTCCCATTTTGAAAATTTCGTACATCCTCATCTGTAAATAATGAATAATTCCATACTTTTTGATGGGTGTCCACAAAATGTACTTCCTCGTATTTTGGCATAATTATTTTGTTAATTCAATCACTTGCATGGTCATAGTAGGAATTGAAAATTGAGTGCCCATTTTAGCACTTGTGACAATATCTTTCCCTCCATTAAATCCATTGGTTCTTTCACTATACTTCTCAAAATTAACTTTTCTTTCCTTGTTATCCGTATTCATGACACACATAATAGTTTGTCCTTTATCATATCTGAAATAAACATATAATCCATCTTCTGGAATATATTGCATCATAGCGCCTGTTTTTAATGCGCTCGCCCCTTTACGATAAGTGCCCAAGAGTTGTGTATAATGAAGGAAATCTTTTTCTTCTGTTGTTAATCCCACTTCAGTAAATGCATTTTTTTGATCTCCATTCCATCCTCCAGGAAAATCTAATCTAACCCAACCATCTGGATTGGAGATACCCTTCATTAACACTTCAGATCCATAATACATTTGTGGAATACCCCTACAAGTCATTAACCAGGCATAGGCCATTTTTGTTTTTTGAACATTTTCTCCTAGTGAAGAATGTATTCGGGTCATATCATGATTGTCTAAAAATAGTACATTATTATCAGGCACTTTGTACAAATAGTCATTACTTAAAGTGGTGTATAATTTAATTACCCCCTCTCCCCATGAATTTTTTTCATTTAATGCTGGTAATATACCTGAAAATAATAAATGAAAATCCGAAGTGGAGTGCAAGTTGCTTTTGAAAGGGATGTCTAAATTATTTCGAACAAAATAGGCCTGAGTCACTACTCCATCTACCCAACATTCACCAAAAGAAAATATTTTTGGGTATTCATCAATTAATGCTTGATTCAAACGATTCATCACTTCTACATTACAATATTTATAGGTATCTATTCTAAATGCGTCAATGCCAAATGTCTCCACTGACCATATCGCATTTTGAGTTAAATACTTTTCAACGTAACTATTTTCTTGATTCACATCAGGCATTTCGGTGGTAAACCAACCATTAATCATCTTCTGTGCATCCACTTTAGAATGATGTGGGTCAAATATAGCTTGCTCTCTATAATGGGTTGGTGTATAAGTAGGCCATTGATGAATCCAATCATTTGAAGGGGCATCTTGTATCAAAAAATGGAAACGTCCAAAATGATTATACACAATGTCTTGAATTAATTTCATTCCTCTATGGTGCAAACTGTCACTTAATGTCCTATAGGCTTGTTCGCCACCAAATCTTTTCTCTATGTTATAATTATTAGTAGCCGCATAACCATGTTCTGTCCTATTGGGCATATCATTTTCAACAACCGGGGTCATCCACAAAGTACTTACGCCTAATTTTTGGAAATAGTCTAAATGATTGCTCACTCCTTTTAAATCACCACCATGTCTTAAAAAAATTGAATCTCTATTTAAAGATTGATCTTTTAATCCTTCCACCCGATCATTAGAAGGATCACCATTACTAAATCGGTCAGGCATTAAAAAATAAATTAAATCTGCAGAATTGATTCCTTGCGCAAAGGAAGTGCCTCTCCCTGCTCTTCTTGGTAAGAGTGCCCAAGTGCTATTCATTTTTTGTCCATTGGATTCAATGATGAAATTAACTTTACCTACTTTGGCATGGGGAGCAATGGTTACGTCCACCGCTATATAATGGTCATTTTTAAAATGATGTACCCTCGAAATAGTTAAGCCAGGATAATTGGCATGTATAGTGGCTTTTGAAAAATTAGAGGTCGTGGATCTAAATAAAATTTGCACTTTATTTAATTTCATTTGTACAAACCAATTCGAAGGATAGGATTCAATATTTTGTGCCGCCAATGGATTGACTGCACTTATTAGCATAAAACAAATACAAATACATCTGCATAAGAATTTAGTAAAAATCATACAATTTATTTTTTTTCTTCTTTAATAATGATTGCACAAACCACCCCCGCCAATAACAATAAACCACCCCCTATTTGAACTGCCATAAGCCTATCATTATGCAAATAGGTAGACATGATCTTTCCAAAAAATATAGAGGCAATAATTTCAGGAAGCACGATAAAAAAATTAAAAATACCCATATAAATACCCATTTTTTGTTCGGGGATAAAACCAGCTAACATAGAATAGGGCATAGATAATATAGATGCCCAAGCAATACCCACTAATCCCATACTTACATATAATAGGTTAGGTTGTTGAACATAGTACACAGAAATTAATCCCATACCCCCAATAAGCAAACAGGCAACATGTGTCATTTTTTTTCCAATTTTTCCCACTAAAAAAGGCAAGGTAAAGGAGAAACCAAATGTGACAAGATTTAAAATGGCAGATGTGGTATTAGCATGCTCTAATCCCATAGTATAAATTTCACTACTGGAAATAGGGTCTCCATGAAATAATTGACTCGCTACCCCAG
The DNA here is from genome assembly GCA_945865545.1 of Sediminibacterium ginsengisoli. GTDB lineage: Bacteria > Bacteroidota > Bacteroidia > Chitinophagales > Chitinophagaceae > Sediminibacterium > Sediminibacterium ginsengisoli_F. The sequence continues at coordinate 9,492 of CAMBEQ010000026.1, forward strand.
TACTATAATAAAACCACATTAAAAACAAACCAGGCCAGGTAATAAAATTAACCAAAGCCAGTCTTTTCATTTGAATAGGCATATGTATTATAGAATGCCAAATTTCTTGAAGGATGCCCTTTTTATCTTCACTATTTTGATTGGATATATTTTCACTAGGTGGATACTCTTTACTTCTAAAAACAGTAAACAAAACGGAAACTAAAAAAACAGCCCCTCCTATATAAAAACTCATTAAAATATTTTGAGGAATTGAACCATTTGTTTTTTCCCTGGATACGTGAAACCAATTCACTAAAACCTGTGGTAAATAACCCGCAATAAAGGAAGCCAAGCCTATAAACATACTTTGCATGGCAAATCCTAAAGAACGTTGTTTGTCATCTAAATTATCGGCTACAAAAGCTCTAAATGGTTCCATGGTGACATTAATGCTAGAATCTAAAATCCATAACACCCCTGCGGCCATCCAGATACTTCCAGCATTAGGCATCACAAACAATAAAGCAGAACTCAAAATAGCACCAACTAAAAAGAAGGGTCTTCTTCTTCCTAATTTTGGATGCCAGGTACGATCACTTAGATACCCAACAATTGGTTGTACTAATAAACCTGTCATAGGTGCAGCTAGCCACAAACCAGGAATTTGTTCTGGTGTGGCGCCAAGGAATTCATAAATGGCACTCATATTGCCCATTTGTAAACTCCATCCAAATTGAATACCAAAAAAACCAAAACACATATTCCAAATTTGCCAAAAACTTAATTTGACTTTAACCCCATTATAGGCTGTATTCATTTTTTTCTTTTAATAATTTATATAATAAAACCATTAGGTATAAAGGCCCCTTTCTTAATAACCACTATCCCATCTTTAATGGTATACAAAGGATGGTCTATTTTTTCAAGATGATTCCCTCCTTTTATTTGTACATCATTCCCAATGGAACAGTTCTTATCTACAATGGCATTTTCAATGATACACCGCTCTCCAATGCCCAATATTGGTTCACCTTTAGCATTTTTTTTATTGATTTGATCCATGGTTTCATAATAATCACAACCCATGATATAAGTATTTTTTATAAGCGTGTCTTTCCCAATTCTGGAACGAATGCCTACTACCGAATTAGACACTTCTTTGGCTAAAATAATTGACCCTTCCGCAATGATGGCTTTTTTAATAATAGTGCCACTTATTTTAGCAGGCGGTAACATTCTAGATCTAGTATAGACGGTTTGTGTACTATCAAATAAATTAAATAATGGAACATCTTCCGTTAATGAAATATTGGCTTCAAAAAAAGAATAAATATTTCCTATATCTGTCCAATAACCATCATACTGATAACTTAATACTTTGTAGTGTGCTATCGAATCTGGAATAATTTCTTTTCCAAAATCAGTAGCAGTTGCGTGTACTTCATTTAAAAATTGGTATAAAATTTCTTTATTGAATACATAAATACCCATGGAAGCTAAATAATTTCTTCCCTGATCTTTCATCTCCTTTCCCGTATCACTCACCCAGTCATTTAAAATTTCTTTCTTTGGCTTTTCAACAAAGGAAGTAATTACATTTTCATTATTTGCTTTGAGTATGCCAAACTCTGGAGCTTCTCTTTCTCCTACTGGAATGGTGGCAATGGTAAGTGCTGCGCCACTTTGTTTATGCGCATCTATCATTTTACTAAAATCCATTTGATACAATTGATCGCCACTTAATATGAGTACATAGTCAAATTCCATTTTTGCCAAATGCCTTAAAGATTGCCTAACCGCATCGGCAGTTCCTTGAAACCAACCTGGATTATCAGGAGTTTGTTCTGCTGCTAAAATATCTACAAAACCAGAACTAAATGCACTGAAATGATAAGTGTTTTTAATATGTTGATTTAAGGAAGCAGAATTAAATTGAGTTAAAACAAAAATTCTGTTCAAATTGCTATTAATACAATTACTAATGGGAATATCTACTAATCTATATTTCCCAGCAATGGGTACAGCAGGTTTTGAACGATTCGCTGTTAAGGGATATAATCTTGAACCAGCACCGCCACCTAAAATAATTGAAACTGTTTCTTTTGCATAAACTGCCATAAACTAATTATTAAAATTATAAAATTGATTCGTATACATTTTTATATTCTTCCACTACCGATTCCCAACTATGATCAATATTCATAGCATATTGTATCATTGTATTCATTTGATTTTTATCCTGATATACTGCAATAGCTCGCTCTATTGACTGAACAATATCATGCTCAGTAGCCTGTAAAAATTTAATGCCAAATCCATCAGGATCACCCATGTCCACCACTGTATCATGTAAACCACCCGTATCTCTGACCATAGGAATGGTGCCATAGCGTAATGCATATAATTGATTCAATCCACAAGGCTCTACTCTACTTGGCATTAATAAAAAGTCGGCGCTGGCATAAGCTTCGTGTCCTATTTTTTCATCATACCCAATAAAAGTATTATAATGACCAGGATACAATTGCACTAAATAATTCAAGGCCGATTCAGTAGCGGTATCGCCAGCACCAATGATAAAGAAATTAGCACCACAATTTGTTTTATCCATTGCGTGTTGTATTGCACCAGGTAATACATCCGCTGCTTTTTCACCTACCAATCTTCCAATAAAAATAATTAATGGCTTGTTCGAGTCTAAATTATATTTAGCACACAAAACTTTTTTATTTTTTTCCTTTTCTACTAACACATTAGTGGTGTCATAATGATAGGTCACCATAGGATCGGTTGCTGGATTCCAAACTTCTGTATCAATCCCATTTAATATACCCACACACTTTCCTTGTTCATATTCAAATAAGGCTTCCAAGCCATTGGATTGAAATTTAAGTTGTTGCATATAGCTATGACTTACAGTAGTTACTTTATCTGCACATTTTACGGCAGTAGCTAAAGAGTTAATGCTATTATGCCATTCAAGTAGTCCATTTTTCCAAGTTTCCCACCTAGGAATAAGTAAACTCTTTTCCCAACCCATGGCTCCTTGATATTGTGCATTGTGAATACTTAGTATGGTTTTTACAAATTGTAATTTTTGATAATCATAACAATGTTTCATCATAAATGGAATCAATCCTGCTTGATGATCATGACAATGAACTATGTCTGGCAAAAATTCCCAATGAGACAACCAACTAACTACCGCCACTTGAAAGCCAATAAATCGATCTGTATCATCTGGATAACCATAAATTTTAGGTCTATCTAACAAGCCATTTATATCTACTAAATATAAATTGAAACCTAATTTTCCGGTACTTTCTTTGATAATGGTATAATCAAAAAACCAATTTCCTAAATTGGCACTTCCTTTAAAATGTACCTCCCATTTATTTTGTTGTAAAAAAGGGGTTTGGTACATTGGCATCACTACCATTGCATCATCCCCCACTTTGGCTTGATATTTAGGCAGAGCACCTACTACATCTCCCAAACCACCTGCCTTAGCCATAGGGTAACATTCTGCACTTACGTGAACAATAACCATGGAATAATTATTTTGATTCAATTTACTTCATTGTCCTTAAAACTCCTTGTTTTTGAGCATTTAATTCCAATTAATTGTAGAGAGATTCGGTGGCATTTTATACATTGAATTATTATTTTAAGTACTTTACATATTCGAATAAATCATTAATTTAAATGAATTTCGATTAAAATAACCAATGTGATGAACGAACCCAAACAACCTACCAATACTGGAGCATTAAGCACCCTGGTGCTAGTTTTCTTCTTTTGGGGTTTTATAGCTGCTTCTAACAGTATTTTTATCCCTTTTTGCAAGACCCATTTTAATTTAACTCAATTTGAATCTCAATTGATTGGGTCTGCATTTTATGGCGCCTACTTTATAGGGTCATTAATATTATTTTTATGCTCTAATCTAATAGGCTATGATATATTAAATAAAATTGGATATAAAAAAGGGATCATCTATGGCTTATTAATTTCAGTCGTGGGTGCTTTATTGATTATTCTTGCAGCCAATGCCAATTCATTTCCTGCTATTTTAGCAGCTTTTTTTGTGGTAGCACTTGGATTTTCATTGCAGCAAACGGCGGCACAACCTTTTGCTATATTATTAGGTGACCCAGCCACTGGTTCACATCGTTTAAATTTAGGAGGAAGCTTAAATAGTATTGGAACCACTATTGGCCCCTTAATCGTCAGTTTTTTCCTATTTGGAAGTCCCGATAGTAAAAATAGTGTTGTAACCGTTACCAATATCAATGTACTTTATTTAATTGTAGCGGTTGTATTTGCAGCGGTGGCTATATTTTTTAGCTTCTCCAAAAAATTACCCGACGGTAAAAATGATGAAAAATTTGAAACTGCGAATAAAGCAGCCGGTTCTCTTTTATTAATGACGTTTTTAATTGGCTCCATTATTGTAATAGGACAACTTACTAATGTGCCTAAATTAACACTACTCCTTTTGACCTTAGTTTCGGTGGTAGTTATTTTATTTTATTCTAATCAAAGTGCCATTAAAAATGAAGCTGGATGGGGTGCCATGAAATATCAACAACTTATTTATGGTATGATTGCCATTTTTATTTATGTAGGTGTAGAAGTAACCATTGATAATAACTTTGGCGCACTATTAAAAACACCCGGATACATTACTGAACTAGGTTTGGATGAAAGTGAAATTTCAAAATACATCTCCTTGTATTGGGGCAGTATGATGATTGGTCGTTGGACAGGTGCAGTAAGCGTATTTAACTTTAAAGGGAATATGAAAAAGTTAATGATGGTAGTAGTTCCATTTATTGCATTTGCCATAGTATTAGGCGTTAGTAAAATTTATGGTAATGATACTTCAGATTTATATGGATATGCTATTTGGATTATTATTGCATTAGCTGTATTTTTTTATGGCCAAGAAAAACCAGTTAAAACTTTATTTGCAGTTTCTATTTTTGCAGGCATTGCCATGTTAATTGGCGTTTTCAGTTCGGGCATCACCTCCGTCTATGCATTTATGGCTGGTGGATTAGCTTGTTCGGTTATGTGGCCATGTATATTTTCTTTGGGATTGGGCGGATTAGGTAAATATACCAGCCAAGGTTCAGCCTTTTTAATCATGATGATTTTAGGTGGCGCTATTATTCCTCCTTTACAAGGTGCCCTTGGAGATAATGTAAATATTGGAATGCATCAATCCTATCTTGTAGCAGCTGCTTGTTTTGGAATTGTTGCTTTACTTGCACTGAAATTAAAAAGTGTTTTACAAAAGCAAGGCTTAGACTTTGATGCGCAAGTAAATAGTAATCATTAATTAAATAAAAAATAAATTAATAAAATGGATTCTTTTGTAGTGGGTGTTGATATAGGTGGCACTGGAACTAAATTTGGAATTGTTGATAATGTTGGGAATGTATTATTCTCTAGCGAAATGTCAACCAAAAAACATGATCAAGTACACACATTCATTGATGAATTGGATGAAAAATTAACGGAGCTTATTGATAAAGTAGGTGGAGTTGGACGTATCAAAGGAATTGGCGTGGGTGCCCCTAATGGAAATATTTACACTGGTACCATAGAGTATGCGCCTAATCTTCCTTGGAAAGGCATTATTCCTTTAGCTAAAATGATTCAGGATAAAACCAAATTGCCCGTAAAATTAACCAATGATGCCAATGCCGCTGCGGTAGGTGAAATGAAATACGGAGCAGCCCAAGGAATGAAAGATTTTATTATGATTACTTTAGGCACTGGAGTAGGAAGTGGTATTGTTGCCAATGGACAATTAATATACGGACATGATGGATTTGCTGGCGAATTGGGTCATACTATTATTATACCTGACGGAAGATTACATCCAGGAACAGGCAAAAGAGGTTCCTTAGAAAGTTATGCATCGGCAACTGGCGTTACTTTAACTGCCATTGAAATTTTAGAAAAATCTGATCGCCCAAGTTTATTAAGAGCAGTTGCTCCTAGTGAATTAAATTCTAAAATTGTATTTGAAGCTGCCACTAAGGGGGATGAAATTGCTAAAGAAGTTTTTGATTACACTGGTAAAATTTTAGGGATGGCTTTGGCTAATTTTGTCATGTTCTCCAGTCCAGAAGCCATTATATTATTTGGTGGATTAACCAAAGCAGGTGATTTAATTCTAAAACCTACTCGCGAACATTTAGAAGACAATGTTATAGAAATATTCGAAAATAAAGTGAAAATTTTAGTGAGTCATTTAAAAGAATCTGATGCAGCCATATTAGGAGCAAGTGCATTGATGTGGGAGTAGCTAAATAGTTTCTTCCAACCACTTATTCCTACCCCAACCAGCAATCACATGCTTTTCGGAGTGGTAAGACGATCTTACTAGTGGTCCACTTTCTACATAATCAAACCCTAATTCATATCCAATTTGTCTTAGTTCCGCAAATTCATCTGGGTGAACAAAACGCTGTACCGCTAAATGTTTTTTAGTGGGCTGTAAATATTGGCCAAGGGTTAATACATCACAACCAACGCCAACTAATTCTTTCATGGTTTGAATAACTTCTTCTTTTTGTTCACCTATCCCTAACATGATTCCAGTTTTAGTACGCATACCCCCTTTCTTTAAGGTTTCTAATACTTGTAAACTTCTTCTGTATTTGGCCTGAACCCGTACTTTTTGAGTAATGCGTTCTACCGTTTCCATATTATGACTAACCACTTCTGGTGCAGCTTCAATGATTCTTTGAATTTGATCTTGAATACCTCTAAAATCTGGAATTAAAGTTTCCAAAGTAGTCGCTGGTGTCAATGTTTTAATAGCTTTAATAGTATTAAACCAAATAATGGAACCCCCATCCGCCAATTCATCTCTATCAACACTGGTTAATACAGCATGTTTCACTTTCATTAATAAAATAGCTTCCGCTACCCTTTGAGGCTCATCCCATTCCACTGCTTTAGGACGACCCGTCGCTACTGCACAAAATTGACAACTTCTTGTGCAAATATTTCCAAGAATCATAAAAGTAGCAGTGCCTTCCCCCCAGCATTCGCCCATATTAGGGCAATTGCCGCTTTCACAAATGGTATGTAATTTATGGGTATCTACTAGTCCACGGACATGCTTATAGCTCTCGCCAATAGGTAATTTTACTCTTAACCAATCTGGCTTTTTAATCCTTGTATCCGCCCCAGAAGAAACTACCGGTAATTCTTGCATAAATGAAATCAATAATCAACTACAAAAATACATGACTTGTACTTAATAATTACTATTAAATTAATTCCATTAAATTAAATGGAATAAAATTACAACTACTTGCATTTCAATGCATTATATGTTATAAATAGGCTATAGAAAAAGTGAAGCTATCACTATAAATGACAAAAATTAAATGTTATCTTCATATCATTAGAATAAATTTTTTACTAATATTTTAATCCTAAACTAATATGGAAAAATACGGAAAGATCTTATTAATTGTAATGCCCCTATTTTTTATTTTAATTTTATTTGAAAAATGGTATGGTTGGTATATAAAAAAAGATAAAATAAATACCATGGATACGGTGAGTAGTCTAAGTTCATCAATTACCATGGTTACCAAAAACGTATTGGGTTTAAGTTTTACCATATTAAGTTATGGTTGGATTGAAGAAAAAGTGGCTATCCTACATATCAGCACTAATTGGCTTACCTACATTATTGCATTTATTTCATTAGACTTAGCCCATTATTGGATTCACCGGATAGATCATAAAATAAATTTTTTCTGGAACAGTCATATCGTACACCATAGCAGTGAAGAATTTGATTTAGCCTGTGCAGTGAGACAACCTATCTCGTCTTTTGTTAAAATATTTTCCATTTTCTTATTGCCTGCAGCAATTTTAGGCATTTCACCTATAGTCATAGCAACCGTAACACCGATACAGTTTTTTGCTCAATTTTGGTATCATACTAGGTACATCAACCGAATGGGGTTTTTAGAATACATTTTAGTTACCCCTTCACACCATAGAGTACATCACGCATTTAATGAAGAATATATGGATAAGAATTTATCTCAAGTGTTTATTATTTGGGATAAATTATTTGGCACTTTTCAAGAAGAAAGGGCTGATGTAGTTCCTGTATATGGCATTACGCGTCCGATGAGAACCTGGAACCCCATTAAGATAAATTTTGTGCACATGTGGCTACTTATTACAGATGCATGGAAAACCAATAATATTAAAAATAAATTTGAAATTTGGTTCAAACCTACTGGATGGAGACCCGCAGATGTGGAAGCTAAAAACCCTGTATTTAAAGTAAATGATGTGCGCCAATTTGAAAAGTACATTACTAAAAGATCAACTCCTTTTTATACTTGGACTTGGCTACAGATAATCTTAATCTTTATAATGGTAGCCTATCTATTAGGCAATATTGCTACAATAGGCGTACCCAATATTTTTATTTATGGCGGTTTTATATTTATTTATATCTATGCTTTAACCGATTTTATGGATGGAAATAAATACGCAATTGTTTGGGAAATCTTAAAAGCTATTTATGGCATGGCTATTATTGTTTTTATTGGGGATTGGTTTGGTGCAGATAAATTTTATGCCCCAGTTAGTAAATTAATGATGGCCTATTTTATCCTCTCCGTTTTAGTTTCAGGCTTATTAAATAAAAACTATCAAAATAGTTTACAAAGTACTGCAGCGTGAACAAATTTTTAAATAATTTAAATAGACACTATGACCTCAACGATCACCTACAATTCTAATTTGAGAACCACTTGTTTTCATTTACAAAGTGGCTCTGCCTTTGAAACAGACGCTCCAACGGATAATAAAGGCAAAGGAGAAAGATTCTCGCCTACCGATTTAATTGCGACTGGGCTTGGCGCTTGTATGATCACTACCATGGGTATTAAAGCAGAAAGTATGCAAATTGCATTGGATGGTGCAAAAGTGGAAGTCACTAAAATAATGGTTTCAGATCCAAGAAGAATTGGAAAGATAATAGCGCATGTAACCATGCCAGCTGGTTTAAATGTAGATGATAAGACAAAGGAAATTTTAGAAAAAGTAGCTAGAACCTGCCCAGTAGAAAGAAGCTTACACCCAGAGGTAGCACTCGCAATTACTTTTGATTGGCTTTAATAATTCTTTAAAAGCATTTTCTTTAAAGCAACTAGTTAATTTCTAGTTGCTTTATTTTTTGTATTAGTTTGCTCACTGGCAAACCCATTACATTGTAAAAATCTCCTTGTATACTTTTAATGCCAATTACACCTATCCATTCTTGAATAGCATAAGCACCTGCTTTATCATAGGGTTTATAATTTTCAACATAAAATTCAATCTGTTCTTGAGTTAATGTATGAAATTCTACTTGCGTGGTTTCGCTAAAAGTTATTTCATTTCCATCATACAATAATACCACTCCTGTAATCACTTGATGTACTCTTCCAGATAATTTTTGCAAAGTAGCAATAGCATCATATTTATCAACAGGCTTTCCAATAATAACCTCCTCTAAGACCACCACCGTATCTGCGGCAATGATGCATTTACTATTTAAGGTAGCACTATCAGAAGTTATTTTTTCTTTAACTGCAATGGCTTTATTTCGAGCAATAAAAACAGGTACTTCTTCAATAGGCATGTTGGCTGGGTAATCTTCATTGGATTCGGAAACAATAATTTCAAAAGGCAATTCTGCCCACTCTAACAAAGTTTTACGCCTAGGGGACTGAGAAGCTAAAATGAATTGGGTCATGTAGAATTATAATAACAAATTAAAATAAGAAGTAGAAAAAGGCAATAGATAAAATACCAAACAGCATGGCCACTTTTACCCAAGTACTTAACTCATTAAAATGTTTATTGGTAAAAGACTTGGGTAATTTATAAAAAACAATAACCAATGGAGTTACAATAAATACTATGCAATATATAGCGCTTAACCACCAACCAAATGGAATCACCACCAATTGGATGATAAGCAAAAGGGCTATCACCACAATGAGCCATACTGACAAGTATACTTTGGTTGGCTTTAACCCCCATTTAATGGGCAAAGTAGTACAACCAAATTTTTCATCTCCTTCCATATCTTCTAAATCCTTGAGCGCTTCTCTAACTAAAGTGAGTATAAAAGCAAAAGCGCTATACAATAAAGTAAGTTTTGCAAATTTAAAATTGGCTATGTCATTGATATTGGGATGTATTATTTCTTGTATAGTTAGTTTAGAAAAGTAGACTACCGCAATAGACCAGGCAGTTAATACCGAAATAATAATATTACCTACTAGAAAATTCTTTTTAAAAGTGGTACTATAAAACCACAATAACAATATCGCCAATAAATTGGACAAGTGAATATGCCAATACGTTTTAAATGGAAATACAATAGTTGAGATATAAATAGCAAAAACGCTTAAGATTAAGTGCCAAAATATAACCCATCTTCTGCTAATATAAGCTCCGACTACCACTTTAGAGGGTTTGTTAATTTGATCAATGTTTACATCAAAATAATCATTAATCATATAGCCAGCCGCTGCAATAAATACATTGGAAAGCAGCATGAGATAAAAACGGAAATCCACTTCTTGCCCAGCTAAAGGAAACAAAGGCTTATAAATACAAAAATGAAATAAACATTCCGCCAATAAAATAAATAGCAAATTAGGCCAACGTATCAATCTTAAAAAATGAATCAGTAGCTTCAAAATAATTATTTAAAGATTTATTTGGATTGAATTTGGTCAGTTAAATCCCAATGATCATTTAATTTCAATGTTTTTTCAATGACTTCTCTAGCACAGCCATCACCGCCTTTTAAAATAGCAGTATACGACGAAATGGCTTTAATATCAGCAGCTGCATCATTCGGACAAGCCGCTAAACCTACTGCTTTCATGGCTTCGTAATCGGGCATATCGTCGCCCATATACATGATATCCTCCAAGGATATTTTATTTATAATAGATAACTCTTTTAATAGTTCTAATTTATTTACCACTTTCATATACACTTCTGAAACCCCTAATTTTTGAATACGATCTTTTACTTCATCGGAATTACCCCCAGATATAATCCAAACCTGGTATCCTTTCTTAATGGCCAATTGCAAAGCATAGCCATCTTTAATATTCATCGACCTAGCCATTAATCCATTAGGCATGATTAATAATTTGCCATTGGTTAAAACACCATCGACATCAAATACAAAACATTTAATTTTTTTAAAAGCGGCTAACAACAATGTAAATTTTAGACTATAAATGTAAGCCTATTTTTGATTATCTCTCCACTCATATACCCAGGCGCTTTGAATCATTTCCAAATGTCCTTCATTGGATTGTTCCTTTGTCCCCTCAAAATGCGGCAGGGATAAAATCCATTCTAATAAATCGGTGAAACGAACACGATATATTTTAGACTCTGAAAAATCGTCTCCGAATTTTTCATATAATTTTTGGGCAATGTCTTCGTGATCATTCCAATGAATAGGTGGTTCAAACTGGCTCATACGTTTTATAATTATTTATTCTCCTAAAAATTGAGTTTGGTCCGGAACATTTACTTCTATTTCTCCCGATCCGGCAAGCAATTCGCATTGACATCCCAATCTTGATTCTATTCTTGGGCTCACCGCACGATCTATAAAATCCTCTTCTTTATCTGATAATTCTTGTAAAAATTCAGCTCCCTTTTTAATGTATATATGACATGTACTACATGCGCAAACTCCACCACAATTATGATGCAACACAATGCCTGCATCCAATATTACTTCTAATAAACTTTGGTCTGGTTTAATATTGTTTAAGGTTACCGTTTCCAACCCTTTTTGTTCAAAATTAATTTTTATTGAATACATAGCCCTAATTATAGATTTTTGCAAAAATAACTTTATTCATTCAATGCCTTAGTTTCATTTATATTTTTCTTTGTCGAAATACAAAAAAAATAAGCTTAACCCCCATCTCTGCACTTATCTTTGTACATAAATTAAGGTACAATGGCCAAGCACGGTTTTTCAGAAAGGATGTATTTACAATATTTAAGAACAAAATTCACCACTTTGGGTATGTTAGCCCCTCCCGTTGCTGGCAAAATGGCATTTAATCTTTTCTGTACCCCTTATCCTAAATTTAAAAAAAGAAAAGCTCCAGCTATTTTTCATCAAGCAAAAGGCATCCAAGTAAAAGTAATTGGAAATGGAATAGACAAAATGGGTAGTTCTACTTTAAATGGGTTTGATTGGAAGCCTTTTAAAAGCAATGGGAAAACAGTATTAATTGTACACGGATATGCCAGCTGCGCCTATAAATTTGAACAATATATACCCCCACTTTTAAAAATGGGTTGTCGGGTACTTTGTTTTGATGCACCCGGACATGGATTAAGTCAAGGCAAATACATTAATATACCTATCTATGAGCAAACCATACACCAAATCATAAAGGATCACGGGCCAGTGGATTTTTTTATTGGTCACTCTTTAGGGGCCATTAGCCTGGCCATGATTGCGGAAACTTTATCCAACCCATTAGAACATAAATTTGTACTAATTGCCCCAGCCACTAAAACGACCAGTACTTTTGAAAGGTATTTTGACATGATGCACTTTAATGAAGGGGTCAGGGCAGCATTTTTAGCCGAATTACAAAAACATACACATCTACCGGTTAGCTATTTTGAAGCCGATCGCGCTTTACAAAATTATACTGGTCCTGTGCTTTGGGTTCATGACCAAGAAGATCTGGTCTGCCCTTATAAAGATTTAATAGATTTTCAAAATAAAGCACCTGAAAATATTAAGTTCTTGATAACCAAAGGATTAGGACATAATAAAGTGTATAAAACCCAGGAAGTAATTGATAAAATCATGTCGTTTTTGGCCTCCTAAGCGCAGCTAATTTTTATTTTTTAGTCGAAAGCTATAATATTGCATCGCGAGAAAAGAAATAGCCTCTCCAAAAAAGGGTTGTCTTTTTTTTCATAATTAATTGATATTCAATTTCTAAAATACCCCGTAGGAGCGGTAGCCCTCTATGTCAAAGAACTTATTAATTGTGGAGTCGCCTGCAAAGGCAAAAACGATCGAGAAGATTTTAGGAGAAGATTTTGAAGTACGTAGTTGCTATGGGCACATACGTGATTTAGAAAAAGCCGACATGGGCATTGATCTTAAAAATAAATTTGCCCCACGCTATACAGTACCTAGTGAGAAGGAAAAAGTAGTCAAGGAATTAAAATCGATGACTAAAAAAGCAAAAGAAGTATGGCTAGCATCGGATGAGGACCGTGAAGGAGAAAGTATTAGCTGGCATTTGGCAGAAGTGTTAGGTTTAGATCCTAAGAAAACTAAAAGAATTGTCTTTCATGAAATTACCGCCCCTGCCATTAAAAAAGCAGTAGCCAATCCACGTTTTATAAATATGGATTTGGTAGATGCACAACAAGCAAGAAGAATATTAGATAGAATTGTTGGATTTGAATTAAGCCCCGTATTGTGGAGAAAAATTGGAATGCAAAGAAGTTTAAGTGCAGGTAGAGTTCAAAGCGTCGCGGTAAGATTAATTGCCGAAAGAGAAAGAGAAATCAATCAATTTTTACCAGAAAGTGTATTTAAAGTTTCTGCCTTATTTAGCGCACCAGATATCAACAAGAAAAAAGTTAAATTCAAAGCAGAGGGTCCTCAAAAATTAACCACTGCAGGTGCTGCTGAAAAGTTTTTAACCGAATGTAAGGGTGCAAAATATACGGTTAAAGATATTGCTGTAAAAGACGGAAAACGCACACCATCAGCACCTTTCACTACATCAACACTTCAGCAAGAAGCTTCCAGAAAATTAGGTTATAGCGTAAGTAAAACTATGTTGTTGGCTCAAAAATTATATGAAAGTGGTAAAATCACTTACATGAGAACAGATAGTATTAGTTTAAGTGAAACGGCAGTGGAAGCCATCAAATCTGAAATCAATTCTAGTTTTGGTGAGCAATATTATCAACCTAGAAAGTTTAAAAATAAAAATGAAAATGCGCAAGAAGCGCACGAAGCCATCCGCCCTTCCTATATGAATGAAAGTAAAGTGGATGATGCCGATTTAAATAGATTGTATGAATTGATCTGGAAAAGGACCATCGCTTCTCAAATGAGCGATGCTCAGTTTGAAAAAACAACTGCTAAAATTGAAATTTCTACCAATAAAGAAACCTTAACTGCAAGTGGAGAAGTAATGAAGTTCGATGGTTTCTTAAAAGTATATTTAGAAGGTAAAGATGAGGATGAAGTAGACGAAGACAATTTAGAAGAAGGAGATGAAAGTTTATTACCTCCCCTTTCAAAGGGTCAAGTATTAGATTTTACTTCCATGACTGGCCTGGAAAGATTTAGCCGCCCCAGTTCAAGATTTACAGAAGCTTCTTTGGTAAAGAAATTAGAAGAATTGGGTATTGGAAGACCCTCTACCTATGCCCCTACGATTTCTACTATCATGAAACGTAATTATGTAGAAAAAAGAGAGAAAGAAGGGATTAAAAGGGTGTACCAAATTTTAACCCTGAGTAATAAGGATGAAATTAAACAAGAAGCCGCTTCTGAAATTACGGGTGCTGAAAAAAATAAATTATCCCCAACCGATTTAGGTTTAGTAGTGACAGATTTCTTAAAACTTCATTTCTCCAAAGTAATGGACTTTAACTTTACCGCTAAAATTGAAGGTGAGTTTGATGAAATTGCTGCTGGTAAATTAAAATGGAGCGATATGTTGGCTTCCTTTTATGAGCCTTTTCATGTTACCATAGAGCATACCCTTGAAACAGCAGAAAGAGCTAAAGGAGAAAGAGAATTAGGCTTTGATGCCATCACAGGCAAGAAAGTAATTGCACGCATGGGCAGATATGGCCCCATGGTTCAAATTGGTCATCAGGACGAAGAAGAAAAGCCAAAATTTGCTAAATTAAAGGCTTCTCAAAGTATAGAAACCATCAGTTTTGAAGAAGCTATGGAATTATTTAAGCTACCAAGAATGGTGGGGCAATTCGAAGAAGAGGATGTTTCTGTCAATATTGGCCGCTTTGGCCCCTATGCGGCCCATGCTAAGAAGTTTTACTCCCTCAATAAGGAAATGGACCCTTATACTGTTACCCTTGAAGAATTGACTCCAATGATTGCTGAAAAGAGAAAGGCAAAAGACGAAAGAACCATCAAAGTCTTTGAAAAAGAGAAAATTCAACTTTTACGTGGCCCATATGGTCCTTATATAAAGCAAGGATTACGCAATTTCAAATTGAATAAAGAACAACAAGAAAAAGTAGAAACCTTAACCATTGAAGAAGTAAATGCGATTATCGTTGAGTTAAAAGCCAACCCTCCTCGTAAAATGGCCAGAAAAAAGAAAGCTTCTTAAACCATTCTTTCCAATACTAAAAAAGTCCCCCCGAATAATCGAGGGGACTTTTTTTATCTATTAGTTATTAAAACTATCGTAAAGTTTCATTTATTGTAACGCTGGCTTACTCATTAATTTAAGGTATTGAACATGTGCTTTAATGGCACTTAGCACGGTTGGATATTCAATGTATTTTAATTTAAAATCGGCACAGGTTTGTTTCACTATTTTAGAAATAGCAGGATAATGAACATGTGAAATTTTAGGAAACAAATGATGTTCAATTTGAAAATTCAATCCACCAACCAACCAGCTTACTAATTTGCTTTTGGTAGCAAAGTTGGCAGTAGTTTGTATTTGATGGGTAGCATATTCATCTGGCATTTTATTTTCAGGTTGAATAGCTACAGGGAAAGCTGTTTCAGTAACAGTATGTGCTAGTTGAAATACAATACTCAAAACAAAGCCTGCAAAACAGCCTATTACTAAAAACCCAACCAACCAGCTTACCCAGCCAAGCATATAAATAGGTAATACTACAAATACAATAACATGATATAATTTAACAGCCCAAAATTCAATATGATCTGCAATACTCATGCTCTTGATTTCCACTGATCCAATTTTTCTTGAAAAATATTTTTTATAATCGGCAAAAAAGATCCAAAAAATATACAATAGCATATACAATACCCAAAAATAAATATGTTGAAAACGGTGTAATACATAATGTTTTTGCGTAGGCGCCATTCTCATTAAGACACCCACTTCAATATCGTCATCTACCCCATCAATATTCGTAAAAGTATGATGCAAGGTAACATGTTTCATAGCCCACATAAACCTACTAGCCCCTAAAATACTAATGGATGAAGAAGCTAATTTATTTAACCAAGCATATTTACTAAAACTCCCATGACTGCCGTCATGCATTACATTAAATCCAATAGCAGCGATTAACCCTCCAAATAGGAAACATTCGATAATGGCATAAAATAGTGATGGCGTAAAAAATACTAAATGAATATAAATAAGAACAAATAAAGTGACAAGTATGATGGCTTTTGAAAACAATTTATAATTCCCTGTACCTTTAATAGCATGTTCTGCTAAATATTGATTAACTCTACTTTTTAATTCGGCATGTAATGACTTAGCCATTACTGGAAATTTAGGAGTAGCTGAATTAGGTGTTGACATTTGCATATTGTTGTATATGCAAAGAAAAGACAAATATTAATACTACTGTCTTTAAATGGCGAATATTTAGCAGAACGTTTAATAATTCTATTTATTATGCAAACAATTGTTAAATATATCCACACTTATAGGATAAGTATAATCGTAATTTGTTAATATTTTGCGTTGATTTGAATAATATTTACAACGACCATTAGCTTATCTATGCAAAAAGTATCTGAAATAAACGCCTTATTTAAATTAATTGATGATCCAGATGAGGAAGTGTTTAACACCATTGCTGATCGTTTGTTAGTATATGGATCCCCCATTATCCCTGACCTAGAACATTTATGGGAAAATACTTTAGACGAAGCCACTTTAGAGCGGATTGAAATAATGATTTATAAACTTCGTTTGCAAGATTTGAGAGAAGCATTTACCAAATGGAACGCCGACCCCAATGCCTCATTATTCGAAGGCGCATTGTTAGTGACTCAGTTTCAATTCCCTGAATTGGCATTAGATACCTTACGCCATCAAATGGAAAAAATTAGACGTAATATATGGCTTGAATTAAACAATTATTTAACGCCCTTAGAACAAGCCAATGTCATTCGAAATATTTTATATAATTACTACCAAATAAAGGGTGTAGAAGTCAATTATGAAAAACCTGAAGAGTTTTTAATTGCAGCCCCCCTGCAATCAAAAAAAGGGAATGCGATTGCCAATACTTTGCTGTATGCCGAACTTTGTCAGCAATTAGATATTCAAGCCCATTTTATTAATATACCCAAGCAGTGCATCATCGCTTTTTATGCTTCCGATTGGGATCCAGAAGAAATTGTCCCTAATCCTCAAGAATTTATACAGTTTTATGTAGAAGGAACCACTGGTAATGCCTTTTCACAAAAAGACTTAGATCAATACATGCTTAGAAGTAATATTGAACCCAAAAATTCTTACTACAAGCCACTTGCTAATACCGCTATTATTAAAAAGCATTTATTAGAATTTGCGAAATGCTTCCAAAGTCCTACCCTGCAATACAAACAAAAAGACCTCATAGAATTAGCCAACTTATTAACCTAAGCATTGTATTTTTAGGTAGAAATTTTAGGAATTATGATAACCTGGGACGACTTTACAAAAGTAGATATAAGATGTGGCACCATATTGTCGGTAGCTGCATTTCCTAAAGCAAAAAAACCTGCTTATCAATTAAGCATTGACTTTGGCCCACTGGGCATCAAAAAATCATCTGCTCAAATTACAGACCATTATTCCATAGATGATTTAGTGGGCAAACAAATTATTGCAGTAGTTAATTTTCCTCCAAAACAAATTGCCAATTTTATTAGTGAATGCTTGGTATTAGGTGTTTACAATGAAGCAAAGGAAGTAGTTTTATTACATCCTTCCTTATCAGTAACTAATGGACAACCCATCGGATAATGGCATCTACCTATATACAAATTTATCATAGCCCCATTGGCATCATTAAAATAGTGGCCGATGAATTTTGTATTGAAGAATTGGTTTTTATAGAAGATGCTCCATTGAATCAGTTAACTATTTCCAATACTACTCCAGAGGTCATTAACCAATGTATCGACGAATTGATTGAATATTTTGCAGGAAAAAGGAAATATTTTAGTGTGGCCATCAATCAAGCTGGCACAGAGTTTCAGCAAAAGGTTTGGAAAGAATTATATGAGGTTCCCTTTTCAAAAACTTTAAGTTATGGAGAACTGGCAAAGAAAATGGGTGACCCGAATTTAGTGCGCGCTGCTGCTTCTGCCAATGGTAAAAATAAAATAGCCATTATTGTCCCCTGCCATAGAATTGTAGGCGCGGACAGATCCCTAGTGGGTTATGCTTGGGGTAAAGCCAGAAAAAAATGGTTACTTCAACACGAATTTAGATTAGAGCTGGGTGTTCAAACCTTGTTTTAAGTAGGACTTATTTTAAAATAGCCCCATCAAAACCAAATGGTAATAAATTGGCTGCAGAGGGTAATACCATAACGGGCCCAGACTTTCCTGCTAAAATAATTTTAATAGGTGCTTGATACCTATTCTCATAATCCAATAAAGATTGTCTGCACATACCACAAGGAGAAATGGGCTCAACAGATGGTTTATTCAAAGGATCATAACTAATGGCCATTGCTAGAATAGTTGCATTTGGATATTGACTACCAATACTATTTAATAAAGTTCTTTCGGCACAAATACCTACTGGGAAACTAGTACTTTCTTGATTCGAACCTATGATAATTTGACCTGTTGATAATAAAGCGGCGGCTCCTACTTTAAAATTTGAATAAGGGGCATAAGCAGTTTCTGTAGCTTTAATGGCAGCATTTAATAGCGCTTGATCCGATATAGATAATACACCAGCATGATCTAATAGCTCATATTCAAATTCGTATTTTTTTAGCATGGATTTATTTAATGGGATTAAATAAACGATTCCATCTTATAGATTTATTATAACTAAACCAAATTAAAGCGGCCCTACCCACAATATGTGTTTCTGGAACATATCCCCAATAACGACTATCCTGACTTCTATGGCGATTGTCCCCCATCATCCAGTAATAATTTTGTTTAACAGTATAGGTAGTAGCCGGTTTCCCATTTAATAGGTATTGACCATTCATATTCTCTAAGGTATTGCGTTCGTAATTGGTAATAAGCCTTCGATACAATTCTATAGTACTATCATTCAAAGGAATAATATCCTCTTTCTTAGGAATACGAATTGGCCCAAAATTATCAACGGAGAAAGGAAAATGAGCTACATCATTGGGAAAAGTATAGCCCACAGTGTTCTCCACATAATTAGTAACCGATAGCACTTGAGGCATTTTCTTTAAGCTAGCAGCAGCCCCGGCTGTCATATTAATTAAATAAGAATTAGCCTTACTGTCTATGACTCTAAAATCGTTTGTTGCTTCAGTGGTACTTATTCCGAGGGTTTCTTCAATAAAATCTTCTGGTAAGGGATTACCATTCGTAACCACTATATATTCTGTTTGCGCATTAGCAGCAACAAAAGCGGGTTGTCCATTAATCCATAGTTGACTTTCTTTTACTTGTAATAAGTCCCCAGGCACCCCTACGCATCTTTTAATATAATTATCTGTTTTGTCAATGGGGTGTACTAAAATTGGAAATTGTTCTTTTAACTTTTCTCTATCTCCATTGAATTCAGGAGATCTTAGAACATCATAATAAGGATTTTTGCTTCCATATTCTGGGTCGTTAATTATAGTGTCCCCTACAGGAACATTAAATACCACCACATCATTTCTGTTGATGTCTCTAATTTTTAATAACCTACTATAATCTAATTGAACCCATTTTACATAAGATGGAGTAGTTGGCGCACCAGGCATCGTATTGTGAACAAATGGAAATGATATAGGGGTTTGAGGGACTCTTGCACCATAAGTAATCTTATCTACAAACAAAAAGTCATTCACTAATAAAGTCTTCTCCATACTTTCCGTTGGAATCACATAGGCTTCAAAAATAAAAGTCCTAATTAAAGTGGCTGCCACTACTGCAAACACTGCTGCATCTATCCATTCTCTTGAAGCAGGTTTATGATAATGCACCAAGGCCTCTGTACCATACCATTTTTCTTTTGCACTAAAGCCTAAATAAGGTAAATAAATAAAGGGCACGAAAACAGTTAATGCATGATGTACTAAATTTACTTTTTTGAAATGCATTACAAAAATGATAGAAATCCATAAACTTACAAACTGACCTAAAATAGGAATGAACTGTATCCAAAACCAAATTTTTGGAATAGTACAAAGTCTTACCACTTCCCAAGTATTGTAAATTGGAATCATGGCTTTAGTATTTTCAACACCTGCTTTTTTAAGCATGCTATAAATACCGATATGCCAGCCCAACCAAAAAATAATCAAACAAATGAATCCCATAATTATTATGTATTATATACTAACAAAAATATCCCTTTGTGAGGGATATTTATAAAAAGATGTTGAATTTATTGTTAAACTGTATAAAAGGCTAAAATGAAGGATTATCGAATCCTTATTTGTATTGATGCATGATTTCTTTCACCAGTTTTACCGACCTAGCTATATCTGGAATAGCCAAAGCGGTTAAATTGGGTGCATAATGCATAGGCGCATCAGCACTAGTAATTCTTCTTATAGGTGCATCTAAATAATCAAAGCCTTCTTTTTGAATGCGATAACTTAATTCAGAGGAGACAGAAGCAAATGGCCATTGCTCTTCAATAATGACCAATCTATTTGTTTTCTTAACACTTTCTAAAACGGTCATCCAATCTAATGGACGAATGGTTCTTAAATCAATCACTTCTGCACTAATTCCTTCTTTTTCTAATTCTGCAGCAGTGCCTAGTGCCACTTTCATCATTTTACTATAAGAAACAATAGTTACATCTGTACCTGTTTTTTTAACTGCTGCAAGGCCTAATGGAATGTAATATTCTTCTTCAGGTAATTCCTCTTTTTCTCCATACATCACTTCACTTTCCAAAAACATAATTGGATCTTCTTCATATCTAATGGCTTGTTTAAGTAATCCTTTAGCATCATACGCACTGGCTGTAGACACCACTTTAATACCAGGAATATTGGCTAAATAACTTTCAAAAGCAGTGGAATGTTGAGCCCCTAATTGACCAGCACTACCATTTGGGCCTCTCATCACAATTGGACACCCAATTTGACCACCACTCATAGCCAACATTTTACTGGCCGTATTTAGAATCTGATCCAAGGGTAAAACGGCAAAATTCCAGGTCATAAATTCAACTATGGGTCTCAAGCCATTTTGAGCAGCCCCCACCGCTACGGCGGTAAAGCCTAATTCTGAAATAGGTGTATCAATAACACGTTTAGACCCGAATTCGGCCAACATACCCTGGCTTACTTTATAAGCACCATTGTATTCGGCTACTTCTTCCCCCATTAGCAAAACTCGCTCATCCCTTCTCATTTCCTCACTCATTGCTTCGCGTATGGCTTCTCTTAAGGCTATTGATCGCATGAATCTAATTTTAATTTGAGATGCAAAAATAGAGTTTTATACAAGAAAAAAGTAATTCTAGCCATAAAAAAAATCCCCTCCGCCCAATCAGGGAGGAAGGGATTAGGACTAACCCATCCTAAATAAGTTAGAATATGTTATAAGCAATGCTTACATAGTATAAACCACCAATTTGTGGACTACCATAAGCGGAGTAATAATATTTGTTTAAAATATTGGTACCACCTGCTTTAATTAAGGATTTGATACTTGGCACTTTATAAGTTACCACAGCATCGATAGTACTAAATGCATCCAATTTACCAACAGCAAAAGTTCCTTGATAATTGATCTCATCTTGATAATGTAATGAAGCACTAAAGCCTAATCTATTCTTTAATAAAAATCCACTATTGTTTAAACCAACGTTCGCTCTCCATTTTGGTGTATTAAAATAAGATACAAATCCAACTGGTAAGTCTCCAATATTATCTGTGTATAAACTACTTGTTACACTAAAATTATTAGGAAGCATATAGTCGGCTGAAATACCCCAACCTGAAGTTGATACATTCGTTGATGCGTTGGTAGCAATACTATAACCAACTCTTGTATCTGCGCTAAGTAACGCTAAAGGATTAGGACCATTTTTTGCTTGTACCACTTGTATACCACCAATAAAATTGGTATAAGTACCCGCATAAGCATAAAAATCAATCAATAATCTTTTTGCAATTAAAGTTTTATAACCTACTTCGAAAGACTTCAT
>CAMBEQ010000027.1 GCA_945865545.1 Sediminibacterium ginsengisoli
CCCAAGACAGCAGAAAAAGCAGCCATTTGGGCACCAAAAGCAGAGAAAGCACATGCTTATGCAGATGCATTATTTAATCATATTGCGGAATTAAAAAAAGAATTGAAAATAGCTTCTGGTTTAAAAATTAAAGACGGAAAAGAGGAGTATAAAGAAGACGATTTAGAAGCTACTACCAGATTATTTTTAAATTATAAAAGTGGTGAGACGAGAAGTCAAGATTTATATAAAAAACTAGTTCAATTTAAAGCCGATTTAGCTGCGATTGATCCAGCTATTGAAAAGGAAGTGGTTCCTAATTTATCTCTTGATTTAAGAATTCCAGAAACAAAAAGTATTGCAGGCAAATCGGATTGGGGTTATGCGTATTTTAACATGACACCAACTGTAGCCGCTATTACCATTCTAACTAAGTTTCAAAACGATGTTAGAAATAGTGAAGCACAAGTAGTGGAGTATTGTCATAAGGAAATTGGTGAAGTAGAATTAATATACGATCAGTTCAATGCTTTTGCTGCTTCCAATTCTCAATATTTAATGTCAGGCGAAGAATTGGTGATTACTGCAGGAGTAGGTGCTTTTAGTAGCGCTGCCAAGCCTACCATTAGTATTGATGGCAATACTGTTCCTATTACTGCAGATGGTTCTGCAGTGTATAAAACCATTGCAGGTAATCCGGGAGCCAATGTAAAAAGAGTACGTATTTCTTTTTTGAAACCGAATGGAGAAACTGCCATCATTGAAAAAGATGTAAGGTATACTGTAGGGACGCCTGTTGGATTAGTAGTTTCTACCGATAAAACAAGAGTTTTTTATAAAGGGCTAGATAATCCATTGACCATCACTGGTGGTGGAGGTGCAGAAAATATTAATGTGGCAGTAGAAGGAGCAGGTTCAACAATTAGCAAAGCTAGTGCAGGCCAATACATTGTTAAATGTGCTCAACTCGGTAATGTGCTAGTAAATGTGAATAGCGGGAAGTATGCTCAGAAAATTTCTATCCCAGTAAAAAGAGTACCAGATCCTATTGCAATTGTGGGTGGAAGTGCGGGTGGAAATATGGCAGCGAATAAATTTAGAGTGCAACAAGGGGTCATTGCCGATTTAAGAGATTTTGTTTTTGAAGGAATTAAATTTAATGTAGTTTCTTTTATTGTAGTTTGTACCGGAAAGGGCTTTGAGGAAGTTGAATTTGCCGAAGTGAATGGCGCGGCTTTTGCAGGTGGAGCACAAGCTTTAATAAGAAGATGTCAGCCAGGTAGTTCGGTAACCATTGGTGAAATTAAAGTATCAGAACCAGGAGGGGGCACTAGAAAATTAGATCAAACAATTACTTTTATTTTACAATAATCAAATTAATTTTTTGTAAAAGGGTAATTTAAAAATATAGAAAATGAAAAAATATATAACTCCTTTTTGTTTTGTAATGGGAGGTCTTTTAATGGTGATAGCGGGGAATGCGCAAGGCGGGTTTAATTACAAGAAAAAAGCTGGGCCTGCAACAACGACTACTGCAAAAGATAGCGTGGTTCCAGTGGCTCCAATAGCAGCGCCTGCAGTAACTACCACTATAGCGGTGGCTGATCCTAATGTGAAACCCAATAAATCCATTGATACTACTTTGGTAGGTGGGTTTAATTCCAATGCCAGAAAAAGTTTAAGAAATAATTACGGATTCTCTTCCAATAATAATGCTAAGAAATCGACTCAGCAAAGAATGCCAGCCAACTATCAAAATTTAAGAGAAGAAGATGCTTTGTATAGTGAATTTGTGTGGGAAGAAATAGATGGTAGAGAAAAAATTAATAGACCATTTATTTATCAGGCATATGATGACAACGGAGATCAACGTTTCTTTGCCATTTTATTAAAAGCCATTGAAAATGATGGGGTAGTTCCTTTTTCGGCTGAAGGGGGAGATGATCGTTTTACAAAACCACTTGGCTTAGAGGAAGTAAATGCAATGTTGAAAGGAAGTTTGGATACACAATTGGTGCAAAATATTAGCAATCCAAATGTGTTTGATACTAGTATTATATACAATACCAAGTTAGCACCTAATTCAGATTCCATTTATACTTTCCGATTAAAAGAGCAATTTATTTTCGATAGCAAAACCAGCAGAATGTATTGTAGAATTATTGGTATTGCGCCAGTAGCCACTATCGTCATTAATAATAAACCTGTCAAAAGGACTTTGTTTTGGATTTACTATCCTGAACTTAGAAATAGCTTAGCCAAGCATGAAGTATACAATCCAAGGAATATTTCTAGTAGAATAACATGGGAAGAATTGTTTGAAAGCCGGTATTTTAATGGCTATGTAGTAAAATCTACGCTCGATAATTACAACGATAAAATGCTTAATTCTTTATATTCCGATCCTAAAAGAAGATTATTAGAAGGAGATAAAATCAAGCAAAAGATTTTTGATTACGAGCAGGACAGATGGGTGTACTAGTCTTTTAAGAAGACTCTTTTAAAAATGCATCCTTTAATATATTCGCTTTTTTAGCGCCTATAATTTCTGTTAGCAATTCCAATTTGGCCTCTTTTATTTTTTGCACCGACTTAAAATACACCAATAGCATTTCTTTGGTTTTAGGTCCAATGCCTGCAATTTGATCCAAGCTATTTTCCAATGCCCCTTTTGATCTTTGGCTACGGTGAAATTGAATGCCAAAACGATGCACTTCATCTCTAATAACACGCACTAGCCGATGAGCTGGACTATTAAAGTGTAAGCGAATTGATTCGGAATCTCCTGGAAAAAATAATTCTTCTAAATTCTTGGCTAGTCCAATGGTAGTTACCTGGTGTTCGATACCCAATGAGCTAAGGGCCTCTAGAGCGGCGTTTAATTGTCCTTTACCACCATCTATGATAATGAGTTGAGGTAGTACTTGTTTTTTCTCAAGCACCGAATGGTACCTTCTATATACCGTTTCTTTCATACTGGCAAAGTCATTGATACCTACCACCGATTTAATATTAAATTTTCGGTAGTCTGATTTGCTAGGGGTGCCATTTTTAAAACAAACCATGGCAGAAACGGGATAAGCACCCTGTATATTCGAATTGTCAAAACATTCAATATGCATGGGCGTCTCTTTTAAGTGTAGTAAGGATTTTAACTCTTCTAGTACTTCATTTTCTTCTGTGTTTTGAACGGTAAGTAATGCTTGTTTTTGTACCCACTCTTTAATGGCGTAATCGGCATTTTTTTGAGAAAGCAATAATAATTGTTCTTTATCTCCTTGTTTGGGCAGTGTATATTTTACGCCTGGTAGGCTATCTTCCAAAGCAAAAGGAACAATAATTTCTTTCGCATTGGATTGAAGATTATTTCTGAAGTAGTGAATGGCAAAAGCCAATATCGTTTCTTTAGTTTCTTCCAAGGGAACACTAAGTGGTAAGATATGTGTTTGAATAATTCTACCTTCTTGTACCATTAAATAACTCACATAGGCTTGATCTTGCTCATGCGCAATGCTAAAAACATCTATTGGATATTGTTGTTTGATATATACCACCGATTTGGTTTGGTAATTTTCAAGTTCTTCAATTTTCCTTCTTGTTAAATCAGCTTTTTCAAAAGCCAATTCGGTCGCTTCCTGCGTCATTTTTAATTTAAGCTCTTGAAGGACAGGTTTAATATTTCCTTTCAATATAAAATTCACTTGCTCAATAGATGCATCATAGTCGGCTTCGGATTGAAATGACTGACATGGGCCCAAGCAATTACCTAAATGATATTCCAAGCAAACTTTAAACTTACCAAGTTCAATATTTTTTTTAGTGAGCGGAAGGGTGCAGGTTCTAAGTGGAATGGTTTGCTTAATATGTGTAATCAATTCTCTCACTGCCAGTGCATTGGTAAACGGACCAATATAAGTAGATCCGTCTTTAATTTTTCTTCGGGATAAAAAAACCCTAGGGAAAGCTTCTTTTTTAATGACAATGTAGGGATAGCTTTTATCGTCTTTTAAATTGATATTGTATTTTGGCTGATAGTTTTTGATTAACTCATTTTCTAATATAAAAGCATCATGTTCCGAGTCTACCAGTGTGAATTGGATGTCTTTAATTTTATGAACCAATTCCACTGTTTTCTGTGTATGCTGATTGGATAGAAAGTAAGAACTCACTCTTTTTCTAATGTTTTTAGCCTTGCCAACGTACAATAAAACACCCTTTTCATCAAAGTATTGATAAATACCAGGGTTGGATGGCAAACTGGACTGTATTTGTTTAAACTGTTCTTTTTCCATTTTAGGTCGGTGGTTCACAAAAATACTTTATATTTTTGTGTCATGGAATTATCTGTCAATATACCTGCACTTCTTTTTCCGGCCATAAGCTTAATTATGCTTGCCTATACCAATCGATTTTTGGCTCTTTCTAATAGGGTAAGAATGCTGCATGATAAATACCAACAGCAGGAACAACGCCATGTCCTATTTGGTCAAATTAAAAATTTAAAATACCGGATTAAACTTATTCAGAATATGCAAACTTATGGAGTAGCTACTTTATTGCTATCTATCGTATCCATGTTTTTTATTTTTATCGATTACCAGGCCATTGCTAAAACAGTTTTTGGAATAAGTTTGGTTACTTTTTCTATTTCTATTTTTTTATCCCTTATTGAAATCCGATTAAGTACCAAGGCCATTGAATTGGAGTTGAGTGATATGGAAGGGCTCGAGGATCCATCGGTTATGGAGTACTTAAGAAAAAAGTTTGATAGAGAATAGCTTATGCCTATTTGAACTATCAATTTTCTATATTTTTATACCGCTCTTCTTTCTCCAATTTGTTGACGCCACATAGCGTAGTACAATCCTTTTTCCAATAATAAAGAGTCGTGCGTACCTTGTTCAATCACCTGCCCTTTCTCTAAAACATAAATTCTGGTGGCGTGAATAATAGTGCTTAAACGGTGTGCAATCATAATAGTAATTTGCTCTCTTTCTGCCGACAAATGACGTATAGTTTCGGTGATGGATTCTTCGGTAATACTATCTAACGAAGAAGTGGCTTCATCAAAAATAAGTAAATGGGGGTGTCTTAATAAGGCGCGTGCAATAGACAATCTTTGTTTTTCTCCACCACTTAATTTCAATCCGCCTTCTCCAATTAAGGTATCTAAGCCATTGCCACCTTTATCTAAAATATTGGTGCAGCTTGATTTGGTGAGGGCTAATAACATGTCTTCTTTAGTGGCATTGGGTGCCACAAAAGCTAAATTTTCGGTAATGGTACCAGCAAATAATTGGGTGTCTTGTGTGACAAAGCTTATTTGATTTCTAAGCTCATTCATATTAATATCATTGGTATTTACTCCGTTCACCAATATTTTACCTTCTTGAGTTTGGTACAAACCCACTAATAGTTTTACCAAGGTACTTTTCCCGGCACCTGAAGGGCCAACAAAGGCAATGGTTTCACCTCTTTTGGCTTCAAAACTAATGTCTGCAATGGCTTTAAAATTCGCTGTTTGATGTTGAAAGCCCACATGGGAGAAAGCTAAATTTTCAATAATGCCCACTTCAATGGGATTCACTGGAATTTGCTCTGTTGGCTTTTTCATGAGTGCATCAAAGTTATTAAGAGAGGCTTCCGTTTCTCTGTAACTTAGTATTATACTTCCTATTTCCTGTAAGGGTCCAAAAATAAAAAAACTATAAAATTGCAAGGAGATTAATTGACCCACTGTTAGTATCTCTTTAAAAATAAGCCACATTAATGTAAAAGTAATTACCTGCCTTAAAAAATTGACCATGGTTCCTTGTACAAAACTTAAGGAACGAATATTTTTTACTTTTTTTAATTCTAGGGCTAAAATTTTATAAGTATTGTTGTTTAATCTGTTTATTTCCTGAGTAGTTAACCCTAAACTTTTTACTAATTCAATATTGCGTAAGCTTTCGGTGGTGGTCCCGGCTAAAGTAGTAGTTTCTTTGACTATATTTTTTTGGATGACCTTAATTTTCTTACTTAACAAATTGGTAACATAGGCAATCATGCTAGCACCTCCTATATAAATTGGAATGATAGACCAATGCAATCTGGTGGCATAAATTGAAACAAAAATCACACTTACAATAATCCCAAAAAGGACATTCACCACATAGCTAATGAATTTCTCACAATCAGTTCTAGCTTTGGTTAAGATAGATAAGGTTTCTCCACTTCTTTGGTCCTCAAATGCTTGATAGGGCAATTGCATGGAATGTCTTAAACCATCTGTAAAAAGGGCAGCACCGAATTTTTGAATAATTACATTGACCGTATAATCTTGAAAAGCTTTGGCAATGCGGCTTACCATGGCGGTACCCACTAGCAATAACAACATATTGCTTACCCCCCATAAAAACTCAGATTGGCTTCGGTGTTGGCCTGTTTTATCCAATAAAGGGCTTTTTGCAAAATCATCAATGAGTCGCCCAAATATCATGGGGTCAAATAAGGAGAAAGTTTGATTAATACCCGCTAATATAAATGCCAGAAAAACCAGACTTTTAAAGGGTTTGATATATTGTAATAGTATTTTCATAGCGGTATAATTATAGTGGCGCCAAAGGTAATAAAACTAGCTTATTTTAAATCAAATGGTAGGATTATCCACTAACTGTTGAAAACTGGCCAAGCCAATTAGGGAACTTATATAACTAATGCACTAATTTACTAGTACATTTTCGAGCACCTCTTAATTATTTTTTATGCTTTGGAGAAAATTCAATGGCGAAAAAATTGTACTTCCTATTAAAGAAGCAGTTAGACAAGCCATTATTGCCGAGTCGGAAAAAAAGACAAAATTAAAAGTTTGTATTGGTACGGATAGCCAAGTGAAATCCCAAATTACGGAGTTTGCTACCGTAATAGTTTTTTTAAGAGAACACAATGGCGGATTTATGTATATCCACAACGATAAGACTACTCAAAAATTCCATCTCAAAGAACGTATGTTAACAGAAGTGGCAAAAAGTATTGAAATAGCTTATGAGCTTTGCGATCTATTTATTCAATACAATGTAGAAATGGAAGTACATGCTGATATTAATACTAATCCGCAATTCAAGAGCAATGATGCATTAAAAGAAGCCATGGGATACATACTGGGTATGGGCTTTGCGTTTAAAGCAAAACCAGAAGCTTTTGCAAGTAGTTGTTGTGCGGATAAAGCCGTCAACTAAATTAGGGTAAGTTATTTAATTTAATTGGAATCTTTTAAAGCCCTTCTGCATCCAATTTATTGTATTGGTCTATGCAAGCCAATACTTCTTCTACCCCTGTTCCTTTTTCTGCACTGGTTACAAAACCTTGTGGCAAAAATGGTAAAATTTTATTCAATTCGTCAAAGAATGATTTTACATTTCGAGTGACCACACCTGGTTTTTCTTTATCTGATTTAGTAAAAATAAGGGTATAAGGTATTTCCCATTTATACAATTGCTGAATAAATCCAATATCTATTTTTTGTGGAGTATGCCTACTGTCTATTAAAACAAATACGCGGCTTAAGTTTTCTCTTTTTCTTAAATAATTTTCAATCATTTGTTCCCATCTTCTTCTGCTACTTTGGGAAACTTTGGCAAAACCATAGCCTGGTAAATCCACGATATACCATTTGTCTTGTTTCCCCTTGGCCACCTGGTTACTTGTAATCTCAAAATGATTAATTAGTTGAGTCTTACCGGGCGTGCCAGAGGTTTTAGCTAGATTTTTTTGACCACACAATGCATTAATAATAGAAGATTTACCCACATTACTACGACCTATAAATGCATATTCGGGAGCCTTTATACTTGGACATTGATCAAAACTAGGACTGGAGATTAAATAAGTTGCTTTTACAATTTTCATAATAAGATCAAACTACTTTGTTGGAGCTGCTGCGCCTTGTTTTTTGATGACCAAACTATCTGCAGGATAGGTAGCTTTCAAGGTATCCATAATAGATTGACACCATTTTGTTAAAGTTTCTTTTTCGTCTTCCGTTAATTTTGCTTCCGAATGTATAAGGGTATAAGAAGGCAAAGGCATTTCGCCTTCCTTTATTTCATCAATGACTTCTTCTAATTTATGATTTTGCTTAGCTATTCTGTACCCTGCAAATTCGTTGAAGTTAAAATGTTTTTTTCCGTCATTTACGTGGTCGGCAGTCCAATAGCCAATGGGCTGAATTGCGGTATACCAAGGGTAATTGGTTTTATTGCTATGACAATCGGCGCAGGCCTTATTATAAATCAATTTTACACTATCCGACATAGGATAGAGTGTGGTAATATCTTTGCTAGTATCTCCAGACAAGTTTTTTTCTGGACGAATAAACTGCATCGCTATAAATATAACAAGCAGTCCAACTAAAATTTTCTTTATCATATATCTATTTTTAAATTTCTATTTTAGGATAAAACTTAATGCGACTCTTTTAATGAGTTACTTCAAAAACAAGCTTCTATTAAGGTAGTGATTATTTATTAAATTAATATTTTTCCGTTCATTTCTTTAGGGATCGGAATTTCCATCATGGATAAAATAGTAGGTGCCAAATCGCCTAATTTACCAGCTTGTATTTTTCCTTTCCAATCCTTATCAATAATAAAGAAAGGAACTAAATTAGTTGTATGCGCTGTATTAGGGCTGCCGTCTTCGTTGATCATATAATCGGCATTGCCATGGTCGGCTGTTAAGAAAATAGTGTACCCATTTTGTAAACCAGCAGTGACTATTTTTTCAACACAGGCATCAACAGTTTCCACTGCTTTTACCACTGCACTAAAAACACCCGTATGACCCACCATATCTGCATTAGCGAAATTCAAGCAAATAAAATCAGGGTGCCCTGCATTTATTTCTGGTAATAATTTATCTGTTAATTCTTTTGCGCTCATTTCTGGTTGTAAATCATAAGTGGCTACTTTTGGAGAAGGGGCCATGATTCTAGTTTCGCCTTCAAATGGTTGCTCTCTGCCACCACTAAAGAAGAAAGTGACATGTGGATATTTTTCTGTCTCCGCAATTCGAATCTGTTTTTTATTGTTTTGTGCTAACACATCGCCTAAAGTATTCACTAAATTGTCATTTTCAAAAACGACTTGAACGTTTTTAAAAGTTTCGTCATACTTAGTCATGGTGGTGTAATGCAATTTTATTTTTTTCATTCCCAGTTCTGGAAAATCTTTTTGCGTTAACACCTCCGTAATTTCTCTGCAACGGTCGGTTCTAAAATTATAACACATTACGGCATCTCCCTCTTGAATGGTAGCAATTGGGCTGCCATTTTCAACAATGATAGTAGGTTTTATAAATTCATCTGATACAGCATTGGCATAATTTTCGGAAATGGCTGCAGTGGCAGAGCTAGCAATGGGACCTACTGCGTTAACTAAAGCATCGTAGGCCAATTTTACTCTTTCCCATCTTTTATCTCTATCCATGGCATAATACCTACCACTTACAGTAGCGATTTTTCCTACAGAACTAGCTAAATGTTTTTCAACATTTTCAATAAATGCTAATCCACTTTTAGGATCGGTATCTCTCCCATCAGTAAAAGCATGAATGAATACTTTGGTTAATCCTTCTTTTTTACAAATGTCACATAGCGCTTTTAAATGAGCGGTATGTGCATGTACTCCACCATCACTTACTAATCCCAGTAAATGCAATGGCTTATTGTTTTCTTTGGCATATTGAATGCTGGCTAATAAAGTTTTATTGCTAGCCAATTCACCATCTTTAACTGCTACATTAATTCTTTGCAATTCTTGATAGACAATTCTGCCTGCACCTATATTCAAATGCCCCACTTCACTATTGCCCATTTGGCCTTCTGGTAAACCTACTTCTTCACCGCAAGTGACTAAAGTGGAATTCGGATATTGCTTATATAAACTATGCACAAAAGGGGCATTGGCCTGTTGGATCGCATCGGCTTTAGGCACCAATCCCAATCCCCATCCATCCATAATTACTAATATTACTTTTTTTGACATTTTCTTACCTGATTTTAGCCTTAACTTTGTTTTTATTAATTGGTACCACAAAGTTTCAAAATACTAGGCAGACTACAAACTTTATACTGTTATAATACTGAAAAAATGAGCCCTATTCGCAAAATACTGTTGATCCTGAGTTTTTTAATTTTAAATACATCTTTATTTGCACAAAAGGAGACTGAACAAATCACCCAAAATATACAAACTGCTAATTTTTCAAACCTGTTGCTTTTTTGGGATACGGAAGTTGAAATGACCATTTTAGACCAAATCAATCAAAAAACAAGCCATCCGCAGGAGGCCAATCAGCAGCTTCAACTTTTTTTTAATAATAAAAGTATTGTAGGGTTTGATAAAAATGCAGAACGCAAAGTGGGTAATACGGTATACATGACTGGCAAGCTTCTGTCGGGCACCCAAAAATACAATCTTACTCTTCTATTACAAGAAACAAAAAGTGGACTCCGTATTGTTAGCGTTAGAGTTAGTTAATGCAATATTTTTTTAATTATTACTTTTATTCTATTTTTAAAAAACAATGAGTAAGAAACAAAATACAAGTAGTTCTCCATTGGTGTATAGTACTGATCCAAATTATAAACCAGTTTCGGAGCAGAAAGAAATAGAAACACTTTTGGCGGAGGAACAACCCTTAAAAATTATTTTAGAGACCAAGCAACGGGCTGGAAAAACAGTTACGGTTGTGCTAGGTTTTGTTGGAACAGAAGAGGCTATGAATGCTTTGGGGAAGACTTTAAAAAATCATTGCGGTACAGGGGGCTCGGTAAAAGAGGGAGAAATTATCATTCAAGGAGATCATTGTCAAAAAATATTTCAATACTTGAAAGCGAAAGGCTATAAAAAAGCCCGTCTTTAAAAATAAACTTCTAAGTTTAATTTCACTTTTAATTCGGCTATTAAAGGATATTGAGCGGCCATGCGTTCGTATTTTTGTTTGCTGTTCAAACTTAAATGCAAAGGCACATCTTCTTTTTCACCTGCCGCTACTAGTATATTAAGTTGAATAGCTCGATTATGAAAACTATCCCAAATTTTTTCTAGTAAATTCATACGTTCTTGTTCCACAAATTTTTGAGCAGTTAAAGCTGGAACGGTAATGGTGAAATGGGTCTCGTCCTCTATGGTAAGTACAGCAAACTTAAAAGTGCCAGCTGCTGAGTGTTTTAATGCAGTTTCTAAATACTGTGTGTAGTCATCCCAGCACTTTCTTAATAGTTCCATACTTAATGGAAGGGATTCAATTACTTCTTCTATTTCGTATTTTTCACCGTATTTTTTTTGTAAAACAGCCAATAAGTTTTTCTTATTGCCCTCGTTGGAACTTGAATTAGTGGCAGGGCTCGGAGAAGTTGGAATGGATGCAGTGGCGACCTTTGTTGGTGAAACTATTGAAGTTTCCATTGGAGCCTCCAATGTCGACTCCAAGGCTGCCACTTTAGGAAGCGTCACTTTGGATGCAATAGGTGCAATAGGTTCTTTGTTCTTATTTTTCGCTACAGGGGCAGTTTCAATAATTAATTTAGCCTCTTGGTTAACGGAAATATTACTTAAAGGAAGAATTTTTTTTAATCGAATGGGGTAGTGGCTCTCAATTAGTTTTTTTTTTACTAATTGATTGTCTTCCATGCTCAACTCAATGGCTTGTTGTAAAAAATTTAATTTTATTATGGCCATCTCCACATGTAATCTTTTATTACGAGCCATTTTAAATTGAATCTCTGCTTCATTTAATAAGTTTAAGGCACTTACTAAATAAGGAGTACTTATATCGGCTGCAGTAGTGAGATATTGTTCTCTCCAGCCTTCAATGGACTCTAATAATTTTGCACTAGCGGCGTCCTTACAAACCAATAAGTTTCTTATAAAGCTAGCCAGTCCATACAATACCATATCGCCTTCGAATCCTTTTTGATTAATTTCATCATACAATAACATGGCACTTGTTAAATCCTGCTTTACTAAATAATCTAGTAGTTTAAAATAGTACGCTTCGTCTAAAATATTTAAATGCTCTAAAGTATTAGCATAGGTTAATTCTCCATTGGAAAAACTAACTATTTTATCTAAAATACTTAAGGCATCGCGCATACATCCTTCGCTTTTTTGGGCGATTAGTTGTAATGCATTTTTTTCGGCTTTAATATGCTCTTTACCAATGATTTCTTCTAAATGAGTAACCGTATCGTTGGAGTTAATACGTCTAAAATCAAAAATTTGACATCTACTTAAAATGGTAGGTAATATTTTGTGTTTTTCGGTAGTGGCTAAAATAAAAATCGCATAGGGAGGAGGTTCTTCCAAAGTTTTCAAGAAAGCATTAAAGGCACTGGTGCTTAACATGTGTACCTCATCCACAATATATACTTTGTATTTACCTGCTTGCGGTGCAAAGCGAACTTGTTCTACAAGGGTTCTGATATCATCCACCGAATTATTACTTGCCGCATCTAATTCATGAATATTTAAACTGCCTCCTTTTTCAAAAGAAACACAACTTTCACAGGTATTACAGGCTTCCCCTTCTTTAGTGACATGGGTGCAATTAATAGTTTTAGCAAGAATTCTTGCACAGGTGGTTTTGCCCACTCCTCGAGGTCCGCAAAACAAAAAAGCATGTGCTAAATGATTGTTTAAAATAGCATTCTTTAAAGTAGTCGTAATATGCGACTGTCCCACCACTGTATTAAAGTTTTGGGGCCTGTATTTTCTAGCTGAAACAACAAAATTTTCCATACTTGACGCGCAATATACACATTCAAAATCAAAAGTAAAGCTCCCTTAATTAAATCTTATCCCCTATTTATAAATAGCTATTTAGACTTACTCTTTTTGGCTGTAATCCATCATTGGATGCCTTTCAAAGGGCGTGTTGGCAGGATTAAATATATATCTGTAAGTGACCATTTCTCTACTTGGGACACCTCCTAAACTTTTGTAAATATTTACCATTTTTGGATTCCAATCGGCAGCCCAACCCATTTCATATTGTTGGTACCTATTAGATTCGTGTAACCATAAATCACAAGCATAAATCAAAAAACTATCTACGCCCAAAGCTTGGTATTTTGGCACTACGCCAAAAGCCAAACCCGTTAATTTAGTATTGGTTTTATTCCATTTCATCCATAGTAAGCGTAATTTTTGCCAAAGTCCAAGTTGCCCATTAAAATATTTGAAATATTGATTAACGTCGGGAATATTAATAAACATGGCAATGGGTTCCTCTTTATAATAAGCAAACCAAATTACTTTTTCATCCATTACCGCTTTTAAGGAGTTAAAAAGTTGAATAATTTGATCGTAGGTGATGGCTTTGGCTTCTCCATGTTGAGCCCAAGCACTATTGTATATGGTCACAAAATCTATTGCAAATTTTTGTAAATTATTTTTATCTAAATGAATGGCTTGATAATCGGGCTTGGCTTTAAATTTATTATAACGTTCTTCAAATTTAGAAGGCAATCCATTTTCTAAATTTACTTTATAGTAATATTGATTGTAAAAGTTTTCAAAACCATATTGGGTAAGTAAGGTTTCATAATAGGGAGGGTTATAAGACATGCCATACATGGGCTCTTCCTCAAATCCTTTCACCATGAGTCCCCACCACTTGTCGCGGTCGCCAAAATTAATAGGTCCATCCATGGCTTGCATACCATTTTCTATAAGCCATTCTTTGGCGGTATCTAAAAGTAATTTGGCTGCTTCAAAATTATTAATGCAATCAAAATAACCAACACAACCTACTGGAAATTCGGTACCCTTATTTTTATAACTTGAATAATAAAAAGCGGCAATGCGACCTATGGTATCGCCTTGCGCATTTTGTACCAACCATCTTTTGGCATTGCCTTGTTGGAATAATTTGTTTTTAGTTTTGTCAAAAACTTCAGACACCTCTTTATTTAATGGCCTAATATATTTAGGGTTGCCTTTATTTACTTGGGCATTAATTTCTAAAAAAGAGTTTTCGAGTAAAGGGGCGTTGACTTCAACAATTTTCATTGATTGAAATTAGAAATTTTTTAATACACTTAGTGCAAATAAACCAGCTGTTTCTGTTCTAAGTCGGGTGGGGCCTAATTGAATTGCTTGGCAACCATGTTGAAGGGCCAATTCAATCTCGGGTTTACTAAAGTCGCCCTCTGGACCAATTAATAAAAGACAATCCTGTGCTGCTTTCACTTTTTTAATATCCATTTTATCACCTGGTTCACAATGGGCTATTAATTTTTGTGCGTTTTTTTGTTGGGCAATAACTTCTTTGAAGGGGATAGGAACGCTCAATTGTGGTAACCATGTTTGCCTACTTTGTATCATAGCCGACTGCACAATATTTTGCATACGATCTAATTTGAATTTTTCAAATAGGGTACGTTCACAAATCAAAGGAATAATTGCTGTTACACCCATTTCGGTTGCTTTTTCAATAAGCCATTCCAATCGAGTGACATTTTTTAGTAAAGCAATGCCTAAGGTTAAACTTTGTGTTGGAGCTGCAAATTTTTTCTCTGCTAAAATAGCAACAAGCGTATTTTTTTTATGTGGTGCAGTAATGCTTGCTTCAAATAAATAACCTTGTCCGTTGGTTAGATCGATTCGATCGCCTGCTTGCATTCTTAATACTTGAACACAATGTTTGCTACTGGTTTCACTTAAAGTAAAACTGGTGTTGCCTGATAGTAAATGAGGTTCATAGAAATAAGGAGCAGGCATAGTAATAAGATTTTAAAAAGGCTGATCGTCGTTGATGCCTTCGTCAAATTCACCGCCATTCATTTTGCTGCCTTGAATAAAGAAGCGTCCTCCATCACCCGTACCGCTATTGTTGGTACCGGATTGAATAGGTTTATAATTATTGCCTAGTCCAGGAATGCCGCTATCGCCTTCCCATTCTTCGAAACGTTGAATGTCTAAATTGGCCCTTAATTTAATTAAGTCTAATCGACCATTTCTATGCTTGGCAATTCTAATATGTGTTTCGCCTTGGGTGCTTTCTCCCATTTCATTACTCATCACTTCGTAATACTCTGGACGGTAAATAAACATTACCATATCGGCATCTTGCTCAATGGCACCCGACTCACGTAAGTCACTCAATTGAGGCATCTTACTTTCTTTTCTAGTTTCCACCGCACGACTTAATTGGGATAAAGCAATGATGGGAATATTTAATTCCTTAGCCAATGCTTTTAAACTTCTTGAAATATTACTAATCTCTTGTTCACGATTTGAATTTCTATCTCCCGACCCACTCATTAATTGTAAATAGTCAATAATAATTATTTTAACATGATGCTTATTTACTAGCCTTCTTGCCTTAGCTCTAAATTCAAAAATGTTTAAAGCAGCAGTATCGTCAATGTAAATAGGGGCTTGCTCTAATTTTTTAATACCCTTACTATGCAATTGTTGGTATTCGTAATCTTCTAATTTACCTCTAGAAATTTTTTCCATTTTAATTTCACTCTCTGCACTTAAAATACGTTGTACCAATTGGGAGGCGCTCATCTCTAAACTAAAAAAGCCAACTGCTTGGGGTTTGGTAGGATGCAAAGCCGCATTGCGAGCCAAGTTTAATGCGAAAGCGGTTTTACCTACTGAAGGCCTTGCCGCTAGAATGATTAAATCGGTAGGTTGCCAACCATAAGTAATTCTATCAAGGGAAGTAAATCCACTTGGCACTCCTGAAATTTCATCTTTCTGTGTTCTTAATAAATCAATTCTAGTTACCGCATGCGCTAAGGCATCTCCAATATCTACGAAATTTTTCTTCAAATAATTATTGGTGATATTGAACATTTTAGTTTCGCTATCATCTAATAAATCAAAAACATCTGTACTGTCTTCGTAGGCGTTGGCAATGACTTCGCCGCTTATTCTTATTAATTCTCTTTGAATAAATTTTTGCAAAACAATTCTACCATGTGCTTCAATGTTGGCAGTGGAAACTACTACGTTGGTTAGTTTTGAAATATAATAGGCGCCGCCAATAATATCAAGTTGTTCCCTGGTTTTTAGTTCCTCCACCATGGTCAGCATATCAATGGGCATATTTTGTTGCTGTAAGCCCTGCATGGCCGTAAAAATTAATTGATGTGCTTCAACGTAAAAACATTCAGGCTTAAGTATTTCACTTATGGTATCAAAAGCACTTTTGTCTAATAAAATGGCCCCTAAAACCGCTTCTTCCAATTCTCTTGCTTGTGGTGGAATTTTTCCATACATCATGGAACTAATATCTACAGAGGTACTTTTCTTTTTAGTTCTATTGGTATTTATACTGGGAAGGGCCATAATGAATCAACAATTTTCTACTGCGAAAATCAACCCAAATTAGGACTTCATGAAATTTAGTTTTGCAAGTTGCTTATGCACAGGCTGTTTACATGGGAAATACACAAAATAGTAGGGTTGTTCACGGGTTTTACACCTTGAATTTACAGTTATTCACCTCTAATTTTTACTCAAAAGCGTTTAAAAATTTGTACTTTTGAAGCCATACCATAAAGATCCTATATGACGATTAGTTATCGCTGGCTGAGTACTTATTTGCCTCAAAAGCTTACCCCTGAGCAGTTGTCCACTATACTTACTTCCATTGGGTTAGAAGTAGAGTCCTTGGAAAACTATGAAAATTTTAAAGGAGGGCTAGCTGGATTAATAGTAGGAGAGGTTTTAGAAGTGATACCACATCCCAATGCAGACAAATTAAAATTGACAAAAGTAGCCGTTGGCAAAGAGCGTCCATTAAATATTGTATGTGGAGCAAGCAATGTAGCAGTGGGACAAAAAGTAGTAGTAGCCACTGTAGGAACCACTATTTTCCCAAAAGGGGCAGCCGCTATCACTATGAAATTGGCTAAAATAAGAGGAGAAGAAAGTGAGGGCATGATTTGTGCCGAAGATGAAATTGGAATCAGTGAAGACCATGCAGGTATTATAGTTTTAGATCCTAAATGGAAAGCGGGAGCATTGGTATCGACGGTATATGAATACCATCAGGACTGGATTTATGAAATTGGATTAACGCCTAATAGAATGGATGCAATGAGCCATTATGGAGTAGCCAAAGATGTATGCGCTTATTTGTCCTACCATGAAGCTCCAGTTAAAGCCATTAGTCCTTTTACAAAAAAAGCTACTAAAACTAGTGGGGTAAAAACTTTCAAAGTAATTATAGAAGACGAAAAAGGTTGTGGGCGTTATAGCGGAATAAATATAGAAGGGGTAATGGTTAAAGAGTCGCCTTCTTGGTTAAAAAATAATTTGCAATCCATAGGTGTTCGCTCTATTAATAATATTGTAGACATCACCAATTATATTTTACATACTACTGGCCAACCCTTGCATGCTTTTGATGCCGATCAAATCAAAGATCAAAAAGTGGTGGTGAAAAAATTTGCGGCAGGTACAAAATTTGTAACCTTGGATGGAACAGAACGTACCCTTACTGCCAGCGATGTCGTGATTAGTGATAGTGAAAAACCAATGTGTATAGCGGGTGTGTTTGGTGGATTAAAAAGCGGTGTAAGCAATGCTACTAAAAATATTTTTTTGGAAAGTGCTTGGTTCGAAAATGTACACATTCGTAAAACCTCGGTACACCATGGTTTAAGAACCGATGCAGCTACTCGATTTGAAAAAGGGGTAGACATTACTGGAACTGTTGATGTGTTAGAATTGGCTGCACAAATGATTCAAGAAATAGCAGGAGGGACTTGTAGTGAAGTGGTAGATGTGTATCCACATCCTGCTCCAAAAACAAAAGTGCAATTAACTTATGCTTACTTGAAAAAGTTAAGTGGGAAAGTATATCCTGCTACTGCAGTAAAAACTATTTTAACCAGTTTAGGATTTGAAATACTTCATGAAAGCGAAGCTGGCATTGAACTTTCCGTGCCATACCATAAACCAGATATTAGTTTACCCGCCGACCTTGTAGAAGAAATTTTACGCATCGATGGATTGGACAATATTGCTATTCCTACCACCATTTCCATTAGCCCTTCTATAGATCCATTGGAAAAGAAAGAGAAGTTTAAAGAAAAAATGGCCAATTATTTAGTGGGGATAGGTTTTACAGAAATCATTACCAACTCCATTACCAATAGTGCGTATTTTTCAGAAGAAGTATTAGCCGGATCGGTTAAAATGTTGAATAATTTAACGGTAGATTTAGATGTGATGCGCCCTTCTATGTTGGAGACAGGATTAGAAAGTATTGCCTACAATTTAAATAGAAAAAACAATGCCATCTCCTTTTTTGAATTGGGTAAAGTGTATGGAAAGTCTAATAAAGGCAACTATTACGAGTCGGAGCAATTGGCTATTTATATTTCCGGGAAACCATCTCAGGATGGATGGAGAACAAAAGGAGTGGAGCAAGATTTTTTTGTTGCCAAAGGGATCGTACAAGCTATTTTTGACTTATTGGGTATCACTGGTTTTTCATGGAAAAAAAGTTCAAGTGCTGTTATGGAATTGGTGTTAGATAAAAAAGTAATAGGGCAATTGCAGGTGGTTCCTTCCAAAAAATTAAATGGCTTTGGTATCAAACAACCGGTCCTATATATTTATTTTGATTTGATGTTATTGTTTAATTCTTATCAAAGTAAACAGGTGGTCTATCAAGAGGTTTCAAAATATCCTTCTATTGAAAGAGACTTAGCGTTGGTGGTTCCGAAAGCTACTATTTATGAAGCCATTGAAACTAGTATTCAGGCAGCTAAATTAACTGCTTTAAAAGAGACCAGAGTGTTTGATATTTTCGAAAGTGATAAATTAGGGCATGAAAAAAAATCAGTCGCTATTAATTTTGTTTTTAATGCGGCGGATAAAACATTAACCGATGTGGAGATTGATGGTATGATGCAATTGTTGATCCAGCAATTTGAAAAAAATATTCAAGCAGAAATTAGAAAATAACTAATTTCAAGTAACAATTAATTATAATCTTTATTAATGGCCAACCTGAATGACTCTATACTATCCCTTCAAGAAAAGCTACAGCTGCTGTTGAAGCGTTTTGCGCTATTAGAAAAAGAGAATCAGCAGTTAAAATTATCCTTGACCCATCAAAAAGAATCGGCTCAATTATTAGAAAAACAATTGAAAGAAGGGCAGACGCAATGGGCAGCTTCGATGGTGAATAAAGCCAATATGGATCCTGTTGAAAAAGACAAGCTGATCAAAAAAATTGACCAGTACATTAAAGAGATCGACGTTAGTATTAAAAATTTGAATCCTTAAGCCATGCCAGAAAATGAAGATTTAATACCCGTTAATATTACCATTGCTGACCGCTCGTATAGGGTAAAAATTGCTCCAAAAGATGAAGAAGCGGTTCGTAAAACGGCTCATTTAATCAATCAGAAAATGATTGAGTTTAAAAATGCGTATGCTGGCAAGGACATGCAGGACTATATTTCGATGGTTTTATTGTGGTTCACCACCGAACAACAGCAAACAGGTCAAAACCTATATGAGCTAGAATCTATTCAGAATCAAATCGATGGGTTCACTGGGTCCATCGAAAAAGCACTTTCTGACACATAATATAAAGCTGCTAGGTCTATTCTTTCCATTAATTGATTATCTTCGTTTCGGAACCTTTGACGCATTATGAATAATCTTAATACGTCATCTTGTAGTAGATAGAAAAACGTAGCTTGCTATAAGTGACTTAAACGATTTATAAATAATAGGATTAATGTAGTAATCTCATTACCAACGAAAAAGGGGAGTATGATTTTTTTTAAACAACAAGAATTAAACAATGGACCAAACAATATTATTAGCCATCATAGGAGCGAGTTCCTTGGTGGGGGGCTTAATTATAGGCAAACTAGTATTTGCCCGTAATACAAAAAAGCAAATTGAAGAAGCCGAGGCACAAGCTGCCAATATTTTAAAAGAAACAGAACTTAGAGCTGAGACCATTAAAAAGGAAAAGCAATTAGAGGCTAAGGAACGTTTTGTGCAATTAAAGTCCGAGTACGATCGTGATTTATTAGAGAAAAACAAGAAGATTGGAGAAGCTGAAAATAGAATTAAGCAAAAAGAAATTACGATCAATCAAAAGGAAGCTTCCATTGATAAACAAGTAAAAGACAACGACGTTATTAAAGAAAAATTAAATCGAGAAATTGATTTAGTGAATGTAAAACGCTCTGAACTAGAGAAGCATCAGGAAGAACATATTCGTCGCTTGGAAAAAATAGCTAACCTAAGTGCAGAGGATGCTAAGCAACAATTAATTGAAAGTTTGAAAAGCGAAGCACATACACAAGCGCTTGTTTTGCAACAAGAAATTATTGAAGATGCTAAACAAAAAGCCAATAAGGAAGCGAAAAAAATAATTATACAATCTATTCAACGTACTGCTGCGGAAGTGGCTATTGAAAATACAGTGACGGTGTTTAATTTGGAGTCCGATGAAATGAAAGGACAAATCATTGGTAGAGAAGGAAGAAATATTCGCGCCATTGAAGCGGCTACTGGAGTAGATTTAATTGTAGATGATACGCCGGAAGCTATTTTACTTTCTTCTTTCGATCCACTTCGTCGTGAAATTGCACGATTAAGTTTACAACGTTTAGTAGCTGATGGAAGAATTCATCCAGCGCGTATTGAAGAAGTGGTAGATAAA
Organism: Sediminibacterium ginsengisoli; assembly: GCA_945865545.1. Classification (GTDB taxonomy): domain Bacteria; phylum Bacteroidota; class Bacteroidia; order Chitinophagales; family Chitinophagaceae; genus Sediminibacterium; species Sediminibacterium ginsengisoli_F. Next base: position 20,680 of record CAMBEQ010000027.1, read on the forward strand.
ACACGTCGTCAATTAGAAGAGCAAATTGCCGAGATTGGTGAAAGAACAGTGATTGAATTAGGTATCCATGGCTTACATAAAGAATTGATTCGTATTATTGGAAAAATGAGATTCAGATCTTCTTATGGTCAAAACTTATTAATGCATAGTAGAGAAACGGCAAATTTATGTGGTATTATGGCGGCTGAATTAGGCATCAATCCAAAATTGGCCAAGAGAGCAGGTTTATTGCATGATATTGGTAAAGTGCCCGATGAGGAAACAGAGTTGAGCCACGCCTTATTAGGGGCCAAATTAGCCGAAAAATACGGTGAGAACCCAGCGGTAGTCAATGCCATTGGAGCGCACCATGATGAAATGGAAATGGAATATGTTATTTCTCCTATTATCCAAGCTTGTGACGCCATTAGTGGTGCAAGACCAGGGGCTAGAAGAGAAATCATGCAACAATACATTCAGAGAATCAAGGACTTAGAAAACTTAGCCATGAATTATCAAGGGGTGGAGAAAGCCTATGCCATACAAGCCGGCCGAGAATTAAGGGTGATAGTGGAGGCTGAGAAAGTGACCGATCAAACTTCTGACCAGTTGAGTTTTGATATTGCACAGAAAATACAGACAGAAATGACCTATCCAGGTCAAATTAAAGTAACCGTAATACGTGAAAAAAGAGCTGTAAACATTGCCAGATAGGCTGGTATTTAATTTTATCAAATAATTTGGATTATAAGGTGGGTTCTCCTACCTTTGCCGTCCGCAAAAACAATGTATTATGAGCGAAGCAGTAAAATTTGTACACGAGCAATTAACCGCAAAAAAAGACTATCCAGCCTTCAAAGCTGGTGATAATATTACCGTAAACTACAAGATTGTAGAAGGTGGTAAAGAACGTATTCAAAGTTTCCGTGGAGACGTTATTAAAACACAAGGAACAGGCGCTACAGCCTCTTTTACAGTACGTAAAATTTCTGATGGCGTGGGCGTTGAACGTTTATTTCCTTTCTTGTCACCTAATATCGATGGTATTTTGTTGAATAAGTCTGGTAAAGTACGTCGTGCTAAATTGTATTACTTACGTGATAGAAGTGGTAAGAGTGCTCGTATCAAAGAAAAAAGATTCTAAACAAAGTTTTTTAGTAAACTTAATTGATATAAAGTCCCGTCCTTTTTTAAGGATCGGGACTTTTTTTTGAAGCTTCTTTTTAGCCTTATATTGGCTTAAAACCCATAAAATAATCCTTTTCTGTTTTATAATTACCTTATCTTTAAAGTTCTAAATTTAACATTATGGGCAACTTAGGATTTCAAGAATTATTAATTATCGGAGTGGTTATTTTAGTGATGTTTGGCGGAAGAAAAATCCCTGAATTCATGCGTGGATTAGGTAAGGGTATCCGTGAATTTAACGATGCTAAAAATAATGTGAAAAAAGAAATCGAAGAAGGCATTAAAGAAAAAGACGAAAAGCCTGCTTAGTTTTTGTTGATTCTTTTTTTTACAAATTAACTCTTTAGACTTTGTTTCGGTTTCATTCAATCAAAGACTACCAATCTGCATTAATTGCTGAACAAGTAACTTGTATTCAGGCAGTAAATTATTACCTAGATCAAATTAAACAGCATCAAAATTTAAATGCTTTCCTTGAAGTTTTTTCAGAGGAAGCAATGGCTACTGCTCAATTATTAGATGCTGCTCGTGCTAAAGGAGGGCCATTAGGAAAATTACATGGGGTGGTAGTGGGCATTAAGGATGTGCTTTGTTACAAAGGCCACAAAGTAAGTGCCGCTTCAAAAATTTTAGAAAACTATACGGCTGTCTATTCAGCCACCGCTATTCAGCATTTAGTGGAGGAAGGAGCTATTATTATAGGTCGTCAAAATTGCGATGAATTTGCAATGGGAAGTAGCAATGAAAATTCTGCTTATGGTCCGGTTAAAAATGCATTAGATATAGAAAGAGTTCCAGGAGGATCCTCTGGAGGTTCGGCAGTTTCGGTACAAGCCAATTTGTGTATGATTAGTATTGGATCTGACACAGGTGGTTCGGTGAGACAACCAGCCGACTTTTGTGGAGTCATTGGATTGAAGCCAAGTTATGGCCGAATTTCACGTTATGGATTAATTGCCTATGCTTCTTCTTTTGATCAAATAGGAATTTTTTCTAAAACAGTAGCAGATGCTGCATTGGTTTTAGAAGTAATATCAGGATCAGATGAATTTGATAGTACTGTTTCCAATCAAAAAGTGCCAGTTTATAGTAGTGAGATTAAAGCTATTCCGGTACCTAAGAAAGTAGCTTATTTTAAAGAGACCCTTGAGCATCCTGGATTGGATCCTGAAATGAAAGCGCAAACATTGGCTTATTTAGATCAATTAAATAAGGAAGGATTTCTTGTAGAAGCCATCGATTTCTCATTACTTTCTTATTTAGTTCCTGCTTATTATGTTTTAACTACAGCCGAGGCTTCAAGTAATTTATCTCGCTTTGATGGTATCAAGTTTGGGCATAGAACAAAAGATGGACTAGATGACCTAACAGAATTGTATAAAAAATCAAGAACCGAGGGTTTTGGGGAAGAAGTGCAAAGAAGAATTTTACTAGGCACTTTCGTTTTAAGTGCTGGATACTTTGATGCTTATTTTACCAAGGCGCAACAGGTTAGAAAAAAACTAGTTGATTTAACCACCTCACTGTTTTCTAATTATTCTATATTGGTTTCACCTACGGTGCCTACCCCTGCATTTAAGTTGGGCGAGCATCACCATACCCCCACTGAAATGTTTTTAGCAGATATTTATACCGTGTATGCCAATTTAGTGGGCATACCTGCTATATCCATCCCCTTATTCCAACATAGCAATGGAATGCCTTTTGGCTTGCAAATAATGAGTGCTGGATTTAATGAATCGGAATTATTGTCCTTTGCTGCTAAATTAATGGAGCCAAAGGAATTGAAAGCTTAAAGAATAAGTAGGATATTAGTAGTCCTCGTCTAGTTCATCTTTCTCGTCAAACAAATCGTCGTCGTCAACTTCTTTGAAATCATCATTCAAAGAGAAATCGTCCTCCTCATCGGCGACTTTAAATTTACCAGGTTTTGTTGCTGATTTTTTTGGGACATCAAATTCTTCGAAATCTGGATCCCAGTTGGTATCGTCCTCTTCTTTCCCCCAATCATCATTTACTTCATCTTCTTCTATATCATCGTCCTCGTCCAAATCCTTTTTTTTACTTGGCTTTGGTTCGGCTTTACTAGACTTTTCCATCCCAGTTTTTGGAGTGGTAGACTTTTTTTCTTTCAATGATTTAATGGCCATAGGGGTTCAACGATTAACAATGTAAAATTTCAACTGAAATTTGTAATTACCAAAAAAAAATGTCTTTTTTTTAAAAAAAGTGTAAGAAATTTTTCTATGCTTTAAAGAAAATTAAATGTGAACGATTTGATCTCTTCCTGGTCCATTAGAAACATATTTTACAGGAACACCAAGGTATTCGTTTATAAATTTAATATAAGATTTCATGGTAGCAGGTAATTCCTTGTCCTCTTTCATTTTAGTGGTATCTGTATTCCAGCCTTGCATTTGTTTCCAAATAGGTGCTACAGGGGTTCCAACTAGTTGAAAAGGAACATAATCAATTTGCTTTCCTTCCATTTCATAGGCTATCCCTAGTTCTAATGATTTAAAACTATCCAAAATATCCGCCTTGGTCATAATTATTTGTGTTACACCATTGATCATGCAGGTATATTTTAAAGCAACCAAATCTATCCAGCCACAACGACGTGGTCTGCCCGTAGTGGCGCCAAATTCACTTCCTAATTTTCTAAGCTCCTCGCCTGTGGCATCATGTAATTCTGTAGGGAAAGGGCCACTTCCTACTCGAGTACAATACGCTTTTGTAATACCAAACACTTCATTAATTAATTTTGGTGCAATACCTAAGCCCGTACAAACACCTGCCGAAATGGTATTGGAAGAAGTTACAAATGGAAAAGTGCCAAAATCAATATCCAACATAGATCCTTGTGCACCTTCGGCCAACACTTTCTTTCCTTTTGAAATTTGGTCATTAATAAAATATTCGCAATTAATGATGTTCATGGTTTTTAAAAACTCAAGCGCCTCAAAAAATTCATTTTCCATTTCGCTGATGTCTTCATTGAAATTAAAGCTGTCTAAAATTTTCTGATGCTTCATACGCAGCGTAATGTACTTGCTTATGAAATTCTTATTTAATAAATCGCCTACTCTTAGCGCATTTCGACCTGTTTTGTCCATATAGGCAGGGCCAATACCTTTTAAGGTAGAACCTATCTTACTTTCTCCTTTAGCTAATTCAGAAGCCTTATCCAAAGCACGATGGGTAGGAATAATAATATTAGTTCTTTCGGAAATAAATAAATTTTTCTTAACATCCACACCCATTGCTGCAACGGCATCACATTCTTTTTTCAAAGTAACAGGGTCCAATACCACTCCATTACCAATAATATTTATTTTGTCTTGGTGAAAAATACCAGAAGGTATTTGGTGTAAAACCATTTTTGTTCCATTCACATATAAGGTATGACCTGCATTGGGACCCCCTTGAAAACGTGCAATGATGTCATAATTGGGAGCGAAATAATCTACGATTTTTCCTTTGCCTTCGTCACCCCATTGAAGTCCTAATATTACATCTACCATGATTTTGTATTTGAGATAGCAAAAATAAGTCTTGAGAAGTTGATTACCTATTTAAACCCAAAATAATTAGCGCAACTTTTACACAGTTTCTGTATCAAAACGGCTTACTTGTTGAATACCATCCAGTGATTTAATTCTATCCACCAATTCCTCCAATTCGTCCTTGTCCAGCACATACACTTTTATGGTACCTTGGAATAAGCCATCTTTGGATTCAATGGTTAAAGCGGCTATATTAATTTTGAGCTCCCCGCTGATGATATTCGTAATTTTATTCACAATACCTACGTCATCCATTCCCACTATACTAAGACCTGTTAGGAAGGAAATTTCTTTATTTTTAGCCCATTTGGTTTTAACCACTCGATGCCCATAATTGGCAAGGAGTTGTGTGGCATTGGGACAGCTGGTTCTATGAATAATTAAACCCTTAGCCGTACTTACAAAACCAAAAACATCGTCACCCGGAATGGGGTTACAGCATTTTCCCAGGCTATATTTAATTTTATCGCTTTTTTCACCAAATATGATGAGTTCAGAATCTTTTTTAGGTAATTGTTTATTGGTATTGGTTTCTTGAATATTTTCTGATGCAATGATCACTGGCTTTGGCGCTTCAATTTTTTCTCCAATTACCTGAAATAGTTTTAACTCCTTTAAATCTAAATTCTTGGTGGCTATTTTAAACAGCAAGTCTAAATGACTTGTCAATTTATAATAGTTCATCACCTGATCAATATTATAGGTATTGTATACAGCGCCTATGCCTTCTAGTTTTCTTTGTAAAGTGTATTTACCTTCTTCTGAAATGTGTTTCTTTTCCTCTCTTAAAGCATCTTTAATACTATTTTTTGCTTTTGCGGTAACTACATTCTGCAACCAATCTTCGGTAGGCTTTTGTTTGTTGCTGGTAATAATTTCAATTTGGTCACCACTTCTTAATTTATGACCAATGGGTACTAACTTATGATTCACTTTGGCACCAATACATTTTGACCCAATAGCGGTATGTATAAAAAAAGCAAAGTCCAATGCCGAGCTATTGATGGGCAACATTTTCACTTCCCCTTTGGGGGTATACACATAAATTTCTTCTGCTAAAAATGAAGTTTTAAAATCTTGCAAGAAATCAATGCCGTCCTCTTGCTGATTGCTTAATGCCTCTCTTATTTGCACAAACCATTTATCAAAACGATCTTCGTCTTGAGAACCTTCTTTGTATTTAAAATGAGCAGCCAAGCCTTTCTCTGCAATCTCATTCATTCTTTTTGTTCTTATTTGCACTTCCACCCATTTTCCTTGAGGTCCCATTACGGTTGTATGCAGGGCCTCGTAACCATTGCTTTTTGGGTTACTTAGCCAATCTCTTAATCTTTCTGGAGAGGGTAGGTATTCGTCGGTAATTAAAGAATATACTTTCCAGCAATCTTCTTTTTCTTTATCTAATGGAACATCTAAAATTACCCGAATGGCAAAAAGGTCATATACTTCTTCAAAACTTACCCCTTTCTTTTTTATTTTATTCCAAATGGAATGTATGCTTTTAGGTCGTCCCTGAATTTCAAATTCAAATTCAGCTTGCGTTAACTTTTCTTTTAAAGGACGAGTAAATTCATTGATATACTTAGTTCTTTCACGTTTGGTTTCTGCTAATTTTTTTGCAATTTCCTTGTAGGTCTCTGGTTCCATGTATTTCATGGACAAATCTTCCAGCTCAGTTTTTAAATTATACAAACCCATTCGATGGGCTAATGGCGCATACACCCAAATGGTTTCTGAAGCAATTTTTAATTGCTTTTCATGCTTCATGGCATCCAAGGTGCGCATATTGTGCAATCGATCGGCCAACTTTATTAATATTACTCTTGGATCATCTGTAAGGGTGAGTAATATTTTTTTAAAATTTTCAGCTTGTTGACTACTGTTGGCATCCATGATGGTAGAAATCTTAGTGAGTCCATCTACGATTTTTGCAATCTCATTACCAAATTCATTTTTGATATCATCTAAAGCGATGTCTGTATCTTCTACTGTATCATGTAATAATGCGCAAATGGTACTTCTTACTCCTAAGCCAATTTCATCTACGCAGATCATGGCCACGGCCAACGGATGAAGAATATAGGGCTCTCCACTTTTGCGACGCATGGTTTTATGTGCATCAGCGGCCATTTCAAAGGCGGTTCTTAATAATTCTTTATCTCCTTTTTTTAATTTAGTTCTTAGGCTTCTAAGCAATACACGATAGTGTCGAACAATTTCTTTTTTTTCTTGTTCGTCATCCAAGTTGTATTGAGGAACAACTGCATGGGTATTATCTAAGTCAATCAGGTCCATCTTATTACGAAAATACGTAAAAGGGCTAGGATTTTTACAAAGAACAAACAGATAGTGTAACTTTGAACCCGTATGTCGTCGACACCGCCCAAACAAATATTCAAAGGTTCCATTTTAAGAAGAGTATTCTCCTTTGTGAAACCCTACCGCTTTGTTTTTTGGACCAATGTATTTTTGTCCATTATATTGGCGTTTTCTACCCCCATTCGGCCTTATTTAATTCAGGCTACTGTGAATGCGGCCATAGGCAAGGCAATGATTTTACCCAGCTGGGTGCACTGGGTGCTTCCGAATAATGCTTTTGAAACCGCCATTCAGCTTATTTTATCTATTACGCTATTCCAAGTTATTTTTATACTGTTTGAAACTTTGGTACGCTTTTTTTTCACGTTTGGAATGGCTTGGTTGGGGCAACAAGTGATAAGAGATTTAAGGAATAAAGTGTACCATAAAATTATGCATTGGGAGATGCGTCAATTTGATAAAACACCCATTGGTACTTTAACCACAAGAACTATTAATGATATAGAAAGCATCAATGATATTTTTTCAGATGGGTTGATTCCTATATTGGCCGACTTGTTAACTATTATTGTTACCCTAATTACCATGTTTGTAATTGATTGGAAATTGACTTTGATTTGTTTGATTCCATTTCCCATTATGTTGGTAGCCACTTATTTTTTTAAGGAAAGTGTCAATAAAAGTTTTATTCAAGTTCGAAATGCGGTAGCTGCATTAAATGCTTTTGTGCAAGAACATATTTCAGGTATGCAAGTGGTACAGGCATTTGCTGCAGAAGAAAAAGAAATGCAAAAATTTTCAAAAATTAACGAGGGACATAAAGCGGCCAATATCAAAGCCATTTTTGCTTACTCCGTTTTCTTTCCAGTGGTGGAAGTGGTACTGGCTTTAAGTACTGGCTTGATTGTATGGTGGGTAGCCGATCGTTCATTAGACGCGGGCTTGCTAGTGGCATTTATATTATTTTTAAATCAAATTTTCAGACCCCTAAGAATGATTGCCGATAAATTCAATGTACTACAAATGGGGATGGTGGCGGCAGAGCGCGTATTTAAAATATTAGATAATAAAGATGTTACTTTAAATGACGGCACTTATGCGCCAGCAACTATCAAAGGGAAAATAGAATTTAAAGAGGTTTGTTTTGCTTACAACGAGCCCAATTGGGTGTTGGATCATTTGAATTTTAATGTAGAAGCCGGCACCACGGTGGCGTTGGTGGGATCTACTGGTAGTGGTAAAACATCCATCATTAGTATTTTAAATAGATTGTATCCTTATCAATCAGGGGCTATATTATTAGATGACAGCCCTATTGAATCCTATTCTTTAGATCGATTAAGGGCCTCTGTTGGTGTGGTACTGCAGGATGTGTTTTTATTTTCAGGCTCTGTTTTAGACAATATAACATTACGCAATAAAGACATTAGTAAGGAGCAAGTGTATGAAGCAGCTAAGATGATTGGTATGCACGATTTTATTTTACAATTACCTGGAGGCTATGATTATCAAGTCATGGAAAGAGGAGCTACATTAAGTTTGGGTCAAAGGCAGCTTTTGAGTTTTATTAGAGCTTTATTGTACAATCCTTCTATCTTAATATTAGACGAAGCCACTTCCTCCATTGATACCGAAAGTGAGCAATTAATTGAGCGAGCCATTGATACCCTCATTAAGGGGCGTACTTCAATAGTCATTGCACACCGACTTTCGACCATTCGGAAAGCCAATAAAATTATCGTTTTAGACAAGGGGCAAATCAAAGAAATGGGCACTCATTTGGAGCTATTGCAATTGGGCGGACTATATGCCAAATTAAATGAAATGCAATTTGAACAAAAGAAACTTTCTTGATTCTTTTAATTCATTGATTATCAAATAGTTAAAACATTTTTTATTTTCATTATTTCGGCTCAATTTCTATTGAAATTTCTGCTAATTCAAAGGCTTTCTTCTTATCTTTGCAGCAAATTTTCAAATTAGTATGGTCCTCAATCGCATTAAACCTTTATTGGCAGTAAGTTTCAGCCTTATTTTCTTGTTCAATACGATCACTGCGCATGCTGCTGAAAAAGCAGAGGCCAAAGAAGAAGGAAGTTTTAATGTTACTCAAACTATTTTGGAACACATTAAAGATGATCATAGCTGGCATTTATGGGGGCACACTTCTATTCCTTTACCTGTTATTTTATATACTCCTCAAGGGTTAGAAGTATTTTCTTCCGCAAAGTTGGTAGATGAACATCATGAACCAATTGTTTACAAAGGTAAAGCGGATTATAAATTAGTAGAAGGTAAAACTAAAATTGTAAATGAAGCTGGTGAAGTAGATATTGCGGCGAGTAAAAATTTATGGGATTTTTCTATTACAAAAAATGTAGCTAGTTTATTTATATCAGTGATTATTTTATTATTGATTGTATTAACTGCAGCCAGTGCCTACAAAAAAACAGGAGTTACTTCTGCACCCAAAGGGTTACAATCTTTTATGGAGCCAATTGTTTTATTTGTGAGAGATGAAATTGCCCTTCCAAATATTGGCGCGAAGCGTTATGCAAAATACATGCCCTTTTTATTAACCATCTTCTTTTTAATATTAACGAATAATTTTTTAGGATTGATTCCTATATTTCCAGGAGGAGCGAATGTGAGTGGTAATATTGCTTTTACGATGACTTTAGCCGTTTGTGTTTTTATCGTAGTAAATTTAAGTTCTAACAAAAATTACTGGGAGCATATTTTTTGGATGCCAGGTATGCATTGGTCTATGAAATTATTTTTAGCACCCATTGAATTAATTGGGGTGTTCAACAAACCTATTTCTTTAATGATACGATTATTCGCAAACATTACAGCGGGTCATATCTTGGTATTGAGTTTGGTTTGTTTGATTTTTATTTTTAAAACGGTTTATGCAGCTGCAGTAGCGGTGCCCTTTGTAATTTTTATATTCTTGATAGAATTGCTAGTAGCATTTTTACAAGCTTATATTTTTACTATGCTTACAGCGATGTATATTGGAATGGCTTCAGAGGAGGCGCATCATGATCATCCTGCTACTGAAGGAGCAGCAAAAGAATTAGCACATCATTAATATATTTATAAATTTTTTTTCAATAACAATTAAAACGTAAAAAAATGGTAGTAGGAAGTGTTGCCGCAATCGGCGCTGGATTAGCTGCTATCGGTGCTGGAATTGGCATCGGTCTAATTGGTAAAGGAGCGGTAGAAAGTATTGCTCGTC
>CAMBEQ010000028.1 GCA_945865545.1 Sediminibacterium ginsengisoli
TAAACGCCTATCTTTGCCGTCCAAACATCGCGAGGTAGAGCAGCGGTAGCTCGTCGGGCTCATAACCCGAAGGTCGGAGGTTCGATCCCTTCCCTCGCAACATCATCCCGCTCCCGATTCCTATCGAGAGCGGATTTTTTTTGTAGTAACTTTGCGAAAGCAAATAATCAATAACAGATTTGAATGAAAGCGGGTTTTGTAAACATATTTGGGAGGCCCAACGCCGGTAAAAGCACTTTACTGAACGCCATTATGGGCGAGAAAATGGCTATTGTGTCCTCCAAAGTACAAACTACCCGTCACCGCATTAAGGCCTTTTTAAACAAGGAAAACGAGTATCAGATCATTTTTTCAGATACACCAGGCATCATTGACCCTAAGTATAAGTTACATGAGAAAATGATGGGGGCGGTAAAGTCGGCCTTGGAAGATGCCGATGTGGCGCTTTTAATGGTGGATATGAGAGACGATATGAAGGAATTGGATGAACTATTCGCTTCTTTAAAGCTAAAAGTGCCTTGTATTGTGGTGTTGAATAAATCGGATTTGGCGGTGGGTACTCAGGTAAAAGAGGCGGTTGCCTTTTTTAAAGACAAACCTTATTGCAGTAAAACAATTTCAGTTAGTGCATTGAATAAGAGCGATATAGACAGGTTATTGAAAGTGGTGATTGAAATGATTCCTGAAGGAGTTCCTTTTTATAGCGAAGACGATTTAAGCGATTTGCCCACAAAGTTTTTTGTAAGTGAGCTCATTCGCGAAAAGATATACCAGTTGTTTGGGGAGGAGATTCCATACCATACAGCGGTACTCGTGAACTCTTTCAAGCAACAGCCGTTATTGATTAAGATACAGGCCGATATTATTGTAAATAGAGAAACTCAAAAGGCCATTATTATAGGGGAAAAAGGGAAGATGATTAAGGAGATTGGGATTTTGGCGAGGAAGGATATTGAGGATTTCATTGGATCGAAAGTGTACTTGGAGCTTTTTGTAAAAGTGAAGCCTAAGTGGAGAGACAATGACAGTAAATTAAAAGAATTTGGGTATTAGTAATTTATTTATCAATATTTATTTAAATTATTGATAATGAATAACTTGAAATAGTATAATTGAATATTAAATATAAATTATTATGAGCTATACAGTGGCTATTGTTGGAAGGCCAAACGTTGGGAAAAGCACTTTGTTTAATCGTTTCTTAGAGGAGCGTAAAGCTATTGTGGATGATATTAGTGGGGTGACCAGAGACCGCCAATATGGTATTACAGAATGGGCGGGCAAAACTTTTAACGTAATTGATACTGGTGGTTTTGTGCCTGATTCTCGTGATATGTTTGAAACCGAGATTCGCAAGCAGGTTAAAATTGCTATTGAAGAAGCCAATTCGATCATCTTTATGGTGGACGCTGCCGTTGGGTTAACGGATTTAGATGCCTCTATGGCCGATATGCTTAGAAGAAGTACTAAACCGGTATATGTATGCGTCAATAAAGTTGACAATTCGACTCGTGCCTTAGAAGGTACCGAGTTTTATGGTATGGGCTTTGAGCACAACTACTTTGTAAGTTCTATTTCGGGCAGTGGAACAGGTGAATTATTAGACGCTGTAACCAACGATATTAAAGTTAAAGAGGTAAGCAATGATGATGAAGAATTAGCTGAAGGCGAGGTAGAAGTATTGGAAGTTCCTAAAATTGCCATTATGGGGCAACCTAATGTGGGTAAATCTAGCTTATTGAATGCCATGATTGGTCAAGACAGAACCATTGTAAGTGATATTGCGGGCACTACTCGTGATACCATTCATACGCATTATACCATGTTCCAAAAGGAATTTATACTAATTGATACTGCTGGTATTAGACGTAAGAATAAGGAAAAAGACGATTTAGAGTTCTACTCCATTATCAGGGCAATTAAAGCGATGGATGAGGCTGATGTTTGTTTACTAGTGGTAGATGCCACCAAAGGGGTGACTGCCCAAGATTTAAGCATTTTTAGCCTTGCTTCTAAGAAAGGGAAAGGAATTATCGTATTGATTAATAAATGGGATTTAATAGATAAGGAAACCAATACTGCTCGTGATTACGAAAAAGTGGTCAAGGACAAACTGGCGCCTTTTACGGATGTACCTGTTTTATTCATATCTGCCGTTGAAAAGACACGTATTTTTAAAGCCATCGAATTGGCCTTGGAAGTATATGAAAATAAGCACCGTAAAGTGGCTACTTCAAAATTAAATGACATTATGTTGAAGTCCATTATGAAATACCAAGCACCTGTAGTGAGAGGGCATGTGATTAAGATTAAATATGTTTCACAGTTGCCAACCAGGGTACCTAGTTTTGCCTTTTTTACCAATTTCCCAGACGATATCAAGGTGCCTTACCGTAATTACTTGGAAAATCAGCTTAGGGCTAATTTCAAGTTCACGGGGGTCCCCATTCGGATCTATTTTAGAAAAAAATAGATTTTTTTCGAGTTCCCTAAGGGGTAAAATAAAAAATGTTAAAATTTGGCATTTTTGAGCTTATTGAATACCTTCGCACACATATTTTGATATCAAAACTTTAAACAAAACAAAATGAAAAAAGTATTCGCAATTTTCGCTATCGCTGCACTAGTTGCTTGTGGTGGTGCTTCAACTGAAGCTACAACTGATACAGCTGCTGCTGCAACTGTTGATACAGCTGCTGCTGTTACAGTTGATACTGCTGCTACTGCCGTAGATACTACTGCTGCTGCAAAGTAATTTAAGAAGTTATAGCAATATAACTTTTTCTAAGAATTTCCTCCTCGATCTATCGGGGAGGATTTTTTTTGGCACTAATATTGCCTTAAAGGGGTAGGCAAGCTTACTCTAAGGTTTCAAGTTGGAACTATGCCATTTTGACTATATTTAAAATACAAACAGTGGATAAGACATTTTTATTTAAGGGGGAAGAAGAAAACGAGTTTATACCTTTATTTTCATTCAATGAACAAGAGGAAGAAAATGAGCCTGAAATGGTCATTGATGAACTATTGCCCATTTTGCCCTTGCGCAATACCGTATTGTTTCCTGGAGTAGTCATCCCCATTACCGTTGGGAGAGATAAAAGCATTCAAGCAGTAAAAGCAGCCTATGCAAAAGATAAATTAATTGGAGTGGTTTCTCAAAAGGATGGCAATATTGAAGATCCTACTCCTTCCGATTTGTGTTCGATAGGAACCGTCGCAAAAATCATCAAAATGATTAAAATGCAGGATGGCGGTACCACCATTATTATTCAAGGTAAAAAAAGGTTTGAGCTTTTAGAGATGAAAGAAGAAGATCCTTTTTTTAAAGCCAGTGTGAAAGTATTGGTGGAAGAAAAACTAGGAAAAGAGGATCAAGATTTTCAAGCGTATTTATCCAATATAAAAGATTTAGCTACTCAAATTATTCAGTTGTCTCCCAATTTTCCTTCAGAGGCAGCGATGATATTAAAAAATATAGAAAATCCTATATTCTTAATCAATTTTGTGAGTAGCAATTTAAATGTGGAAGTACATGACAAGCAAGGCTTGCTGGAGCAGAATCAAATTAAATTAAGAGCCGAAAAATTAATTCAATTCTTACAACAAGAATTACAATTTGTTGAATTAAAAAATAAAGTAGCTAATAAAACGCGTACCGAAATTGATAAGCAACAACGTGATTACTTTTTGCAACAACAATTAAAAAGTATTAAGGATGAATTAGGGGGAGATCCGAATGAACGTGAGGTAGCGGATATGAAAAAGAAGGCGGAAGGAAAAAAATGGCCTGAAGCAGCAAAAAAACTTTTTCAAAATGGACTGGAGAAGTTGGAGCGTATGCATCCAAGTACGCCCGATTATTCAGTAGTGTACAATCATTTAGATTTATTATTAGACCTTCCTTGGGAAGAGTATACGGCTGATAACTATGATTTAAAAAATGCTAAAAAGGTATTAGATGCGGATCATTATGGAATGGGTAAGATTAAAAATAGAATTTTAGAATATTTAGCAGTGCTTAAAATAAAAGGGGATATGAAAAGCCCTATATTATGTTTTTTAGGCCCTCCGGGTATTGGTAAAACTTCTTTAGGAAAATCTATTGCGCATGCCATTGGTAGAAAATATATTAGAGTAAGTTTAGGGGGCTTGCACGATGAAAGTGAAATTAGAGGACATCGTAAAACCTATATTGGCGCTATGCCAGGTAGAATTATTCAAAGCATTCGAAAAATTAAAACTTCTAATCCAGTGATGATATTGGATGAGATAGATAAAATAGGAAGTGACCACAGGGGGGATCCTTCATCGGCTTTATTGGAAGTATTGGATCCAGAGCAGAACCATAGTTTTTATGATAATTATTTAGAGTCGGAATATGATTTAAGTAAAACCTTATTTATTGCTACCGCCAATGATATTAGTCGCATTCAACCTGCGCTTAGGGATCGTTTGGAAATTATTGACTTAAGTGGTTACGCCATTGAAGAAAAAGTAGAAATTGCCAAAAGACATTTATTGCCCAAACAAAGAACAGCTCATGGCTTAGAGAAAATTACTTTTAAAGTACTAGACAATGTATTGGAAAAAGTAATTGAAGATTATACCAGAGAGAGTGGTGTGCGTGAATTGGATCGTCAATTGGCTTCTATTATGCGTTATCAAGCCAAAGAATTGGCTTATAAAAATAAAGTAAAATCGACTGTCACTAAATCTGATTTGCATAAAATTTTAGGCCAAGCAAAATACAGCAATGAAATTTATAAAACGGTAAATATGCCAGGGGTAGCTGTTGGTTTGGCCTGGACTTATGTAGGGGGCGATATTTTATTTATTGAAGTGTTACTAGCCGAAGGGAAAGGGGGTATGAAATTAACAGGCAACTTAGGTAATGTGATGAAAGAAAGTGCAGATACCGCCTTTACTTATTTACAAAGCAATGCTAAAAAAATAGGGGTGGATCCTATATTATTTTCTACTAAATCGGTTCATATACATGTGCCAGAAGGGGCCGTGCCAAAAGATGGTCCTAGTGCTGGTATTACCATGCTCACTGCCTTAACTTCTGCCTTTACTGGAAGAAAAGTAAAACCCTATATGGCTATGACGGGAGAGATTACATTACGTGGCCAAGTTTTACCAGTAGGGGGCATCAAAGAAAAAATATTGGCTGCAAAAAGATCAGGTATGAAAGAAATTATTCTTTGCTGGCAAAATGAAAAAGACATTAATGAAATTGACCATACTTTTATTAAAGGCCTTACTTTTCATTACGTTAAAACCATGCAGCAAGTGCTTGATTTAGCTTTAGTGGGTTAATTTAACCTGCTTTAAATTGTTATTAATGAATTCAAACCCTAGCTTTGTTTTATGAAAAGATATTTCATGCCAAAGCAAGGGTTTTTTATAATTGCTTTATTTTTTTCTTCCATTCACTTATTGGCTCAAAATGCCGGGGGCAATGCTACTTATAATTTTCTAACACTTCCCTATAGCGCTAAAGCTTCTTCTTTAGGCGGAATGAACATTAGTTCAATGGGTAAAGATCTTGGGTTAGCCATGTTCAATCCTGCCTTGTTGGATTCTTCCATGGATGGCAATTTGCATTTAAGTATTAGACCTTATTATGCCAATATTCAACAATATGATTTTAGTGGTGCCCATTATTGGACTAAAAAAAAGTGGGTAATTGGCTGGGGGGTTCATTATATGGATTATGGTATTATTAAAATGACGGATGTTGCAGGAAATGAAATGGGCAATTTACGACCCAACGATTATATGGCTCAATTATCCTTATCTACTTATTATATTAGAAATGTTCAACTAGGTACTTCCTTAAAATGGATTCAATCTAATTATGGTATTTATAAGTCTAATGCTTTGGCCATTGATGTGGCTTTGCGTTATACTTCTTCCAATGAATTAAATCAAGCAAGTATTCTTTTAACCAATTTAGGGGGGCAAATAAAAACCTATACCAATCAAGAAGAGTTGCCTTTTAATTTAATTGCAGGATGGTCTATAAAACTAGAAAAAGCGCCCATTCAATTTTCTGTAACAGCACAAAGGTTATCGGTTTGGAATAATTCCTATTATGATGTCAATTTTGCCAATCAAGAAGGCAATAAGGCACCTGGTTCTATGCAAAATGTATTCAACCATTTGATTGTTGGAGCTGAAGCTTATATGGGCAGCCAAGTAGATCTTAATTTTGGTTATAACTTTATTCGTCGATTTGATTTGAATGTACAAAATCAACAAAACTGGTTCAATGGTTTTAGCGCTGGGCTGGGTATTAAATTACCTCGCACTAAAATACAATATGGGAATGCTTTTTTTCAAAGGAATTTATACCATCATTTTTCTGTCTTTTATTCCTTGAAAAATAAATAATTAATTTTTCTTTGGCGGAAATACAGCCTTAGGTTTCTGTGCTTCCTTATTGGCTTTAGTAGCTGTTTTTTTGGTAGGAGCTTCTTTAGTGCTTAATGGTTTATTATTCTCAGCTTTATTGACTGTTACAGGCGTCGTGGTTGCTGGTAATTCATAATCAGATTCTGCTTTAATATCTTCATTATTTTCTAAATTGATAAGGCTGTTATCAATAGGTATATTTTCTGCCGAGATAAAATCAACATTAAAATCGCTGGTTATAGTAGAAGGTTTTTCAAAATTGGCATTCGCATCTAAATTACAAGCAGGGTCCCGCGCTACTTTACTCATAAAATTTGCCCAGATGGGGAGGGCAGCATGCGCACCTTGTCCAAAGTAATTATCTGAAAAACGAATATATCTATCATCGCAACCCACCCAGGCGCCTGCTAACAATTGTGGCGTATAACCCATAAACCATAAATCACTGTTGTCGTTGGTCGTTCCAGTTTTTCCAGCGATGGATTGAGCAGGCACATCATAGGAATATAAACTTCGACCTGTACCTTTTGAAATAACACCTTGCATCATACTGACTACCGAGTAGGCAGTAACCTCGTTGATAATTTTTCTTCTTTGTGGAGAAAAGCTTTCTAAAACATTACCATTTTTATCTTCAATTCGGTTAATATAAAAAGGTTGTGCATTGTAGCCGCCACCAGGGAACATTGTATAGGCCTGCACCATCTCAAATAAGGATATTTCACAAGCACCTAGGGCTATGGATGGGTAGGGCTGAAGATCGGCTTTGACATTACATTGTTTAAGGTAATCAACAAATTCTTTGGCAGCTTCATTGCTTTTTCCATTTATTTGTTTCATGATATAGGCCGACGCGCAGTTTCTTGACTCGGCCAATGCTTGTGCCATTGGCATGGACATGCCGGTGCAAGATTTAGTGGTATTGGGTACCATACCGTATCCATCAAAATTTTGTTGTTGGTCTTGTACGATGGTATAGGGGGTGAATCCAGATTTTTCGATAGCTAATGAATATAAGAGTGGTTTAATGGTAGAACCTACTTGTCTTCTAGTATTAATATTGGCGTGGTCGTATTTAAATGTTTTAAAATCGACACCACCTACCCATGCTTTCACTTCCCCTGTATTAGGATCAATGGCTATGAAACCAGTTTGTAATACTTGTTTATGGTATTTTAAGGAATCATAAGGAGTCATAATGGTGTCTATGTATCTATTCTTATTCCAAGCAAAAATACGCATGGGAACTGGGTCGTTAAAAGCTTTCCTAATTACTTTTTCATCAGTGTCTTCTTTTTTCATATTCCTCCAACGATCTGTTTGTTTTATAGCCAATTCCAATTGACTGCTAAATTCTTTCCAAATGGAACCCGATTTTATATTGCTTTGTTGATTGAATTCTTTTTGTAAATAAGCCATATGCTTGGCCACTGCTTCTTCTGCATATAATTGCATTCTTGGATTAATGGTTGTATATATTTTTAAACCATCTCGATATAAATCATAAGCATCCCCATTATTTTTTTTATGTTCTTTGCACCATTTTTTCATATACTCTCCTAAAGTCATTCTAAAATAGGGCCCCAATCCATTATTTTGATCTAGCTTTCTAAAACGGGTAGCAATAGGTAAATTTTTACAGGTTTCTGCTTGGTCATTGGTAATATAATTTTGCCCAGCCATTCTATTTAAAACTAAGTTTCTTCTTTCTAAAGCCAATTTTGGATTTCTGTTGGGGTTGTATTTGGTGGGGGCATTAATCATGCCTATTAAAAGCGCCGCCTCTTCAATGCTTACTCGATCGGGTTCTTTTTGAAAGAAGGTTCGGGAGGCATTACTTACGCCAAATACATTTTCACTAAAGGGGACAGTATTTAGGTATAGAGTGATAATTTCTTGCTTGGTAAAATTCCTTTCTAATTTAATGGCTATGATACTTTCCTTGATTTTTTGAATAAACCTTAAAATCTTACTCTTCGTACTCCAATTATCGGTAAATAAATTTTTTGCTGTTTGCATGGTGATGGTAGAGGCGCCTCCTTGACTACCTAAAAAAGCAACAGCCCTTATTAAACCTTCCCCATCTATTCCATAATGGTCATAAAAACGTTTATCTTCTGTAGCGACCAATGCTTGTAATAAATAAGGGCTTATATCACGATATTTAACACTAATCCTATCTTCTAAATAATATTTCCCCATAGGCGTAGCATCTTGCGCATATACTTGACTGGCTAAAGAGGCTGTTGGGTTTTCGATATCGTTTAAATTGGGCATATCGCCTATCAAGCCCCAATTCAATAACAACAGGAATAAAATAAATACGCCTGCTGTAATAAAATAGTACTTCCAAAATAGTCGTACCCAGTTTTTAGGTTTATGCTCAGGGTTGTTCACTAGAGTTTATTTATGGTTTGTAAATATTTTGGATCATAAATTGTTCGTATTTTTTTAAATCTTCTGGGCTTTTAATTAAAATAATATTTGATTTTCCTAATAAATACAATTGATATTGTTTTGTTGGTACAAATGAAATAATTTCTTTACTTAGTCTTGGCTTTATTTTATTTAAGTAGGTGCTTGCATTTAATCTATTATTAAAAGAGCCTATCCATACAATATAAGTAAAGTCATCAAATTGAATGTAAGTTACATTTAATTTTAGTTTATTAAATTCATCATCGTTTAATAAATTCAAAGCATTTTGTATTTCTTTAACAAAGCTAGCACTTACTTTATTCGTTACAAGTGCAATATAATGGGGCTCTAGGCTATCGTTTTCAAAAGTGACGGCTGCTAGTGCTAGACTGTCTATTGTATTTTTATTAACACCATTATTCGTCAAGGATTTCATGGTGATAGAGGGGGTATCCTTAGCAACTACTTTTTGGGTAAGATTACTGCTTTGAGCTAATGGTACCAAAGGGGTAATGATTAAGTTGGGTTCTTCTTTGACACGAACAAAGGGCAGCTCTACAATTACCTTTTTTAATTTGAGGGTATCAAGATAAGTTTCAGTTATTTTTCTATTATTTATTTCTGTTAATATAATAGTTGCTTTATCTTTTATTCTTTCATTTCTATTTGAGCTTATTATAGAATCTAATAATTTAATGGCTAAGCTATCTTTTCTTAGTTGAGCATACATTTTCACTTTTAAGAATTGGTAAGGGTAATAAAATTTACTGCCTTTTAAATTGGTATTTAAGGTGGAAATGGTATTTGAAAACCCATCCCAATTACCAATTTGAGTAAGAAAGTAAGCTTCTTTATAGGATTCTACTTGGGCATTGTCTTTATTTTTTTTGGCTAAAGCTTCATTTTTTTTAGTTACGTAAAAACCATTTGGAAATTGACTTAATACAATTTGAATGATACTGTCGGCCGATGTTGGTTTACTATCATGTATGTATTGACTCGCTAAATCTAACATAGCTCTTTCTGTAACCACTGGGTCGATATTTTTTTTAATTATTCTAACATAAATGGGGTAGGCTTTTTCAAAATCATTTAGTTGAAGTAAAAATATTTGCGCATTAGCTAGTGCAGCTTTGTTCCATTCGATCATGGAATTAGATAAAGAAATGGCATCGGTAATTAATACGATGGGTAAACTATCATTTTCATTACTCGTATTGCCTTGATTCATTTTATTCCCATTTGCATTGGGAGGTGGGTTGTAATTAAAATTCGGATTGATTAGATTATTGCTAGGAGTATTATTTTTAGTATTCGCGTAGGCTATATTTGGACTTGTTTTTCTTCTCCATTGATCTACATTGGGGCGCTCTCCCCACTTCTTAATAAAATTTTGTTTCCCTTGTTGAACGGTGCTTTTGTTGTCAAAGTAAAAGTCGGTACTGGATGAGTTGCTATTGTTATAGTTATTGAGTAAGGCGGCATTGATGTTTTCTTCAACAGCATAGGAGGCTATTGATTTTATAGACTTATCAATAAATAAATCTTTATGAAGTAGTTTAGTATTGCCTAATCTTTTTTGGAAGTCGGAAAAAAAAGATACTTGACGCTCTGGCGTTAAGTCATAAATAAACTGTAAAGTATCCTGGAGTTTAATAATTTTATCGTTTTTATCGATGGCGCTCATCCATTTTTTTCTTAAATCAATTGTTTCGAAATTTGGATTTGTTTTTAATACACCTATTAAACTATCATAAGCAATTTTTGAAATGGTATATTCTTCCATATTGTAATTGATATTGCCTAACAATTCAAAAGCCTTCTGTTTTTGTTTTACATTACTAGTATTTTTCTTGATAGAATAGACTAGCCATTCGGTCGCCTTTTTAAATGAGTTATTTTGTAGGGCTAGTTTAGCCATTTCAAAATAGATAATATCCGAATAGGGTTTGTATTTTTCCCTTTTTGTCATTTTTTCTAATGAATAGGCTAGTTCCGTCCAAGGTGTATTTGCATTTTTTGAATCAATAGTGATGATGGCAATTTTTGCATACACACCCACAATGGGGTTGGTGGCATATTTTTCTGCTTTTTTAAACCAACTATAAGCCTTTTTCCAATTTTCTGCTTTTTGCCATAATTGTGCAATTAAATAATACCATCTTGTTTTGGCAGCATCATCTAAAGCATTAGGTAATGCATTTTCAAGTGCAGCCGCAGCTTTGTCATTTACTTCCATTAGATAATAGCCATAGGCCATTTGTTCATTTAACAAAGGGTGTAACCTTTTGGGAAATAGTACATCAGATTGTAACAATTGCAATAAACTCATTCCTTCATTTAATTCGCCCGTTTCAAAATAGTTTCTTGCCTGCCATATCATACTTTCATTTCTAACATTTACATTTTCCCATAAACGGTTGTTTTCGGGTGTGGCAATACTAAATTTCCCTTTGGTATTTCTTACATTACTTCCCACTGGGATATCGGCTCCATTTTCTTTCTCATCAAAGGAGTAATTAATAAATTGAAGAATACTGCCAGCGGTATCAAAGTTTTTATGAAACAAGTAAACTTTTGCTAGCATTAGATAAGCATCATCCACATAATTACTTCTTAAGTCATGCAATACAATATTGGCATTGCACCTATATACCATTGAATCAATGCTGTGTTTGGCAGTGGCACTTAAATCATAATCGTAAAAACTAATTAAAGAGGTATAGTCATCTTGAAATTCATTTCTTACTCTTAATATATTTTCATTAAATTCTTCATTTGCATGAAACAAATAATTAAACTGAGAAACTGTATTTTGATAAGCCCTTCTACCTAAAGTATATTTTGTGTTTAATAGTCGTTCATAAGGCAAGGGCCTTTCTACTTCCCTGAAAACTCCCTTTTTTATAGTATTGTTTATGGTACTATCTACTTTTGATTGAATTTTATCGGCTTTGCTATAAAATAAGGCTTTTAATTTTTTTTGATTCGTATCTAAAATTTTATTGATGCTTTTTATTAATTTTGTATCATTAATATTAAACAAATCAGAGGAGCTGTCTGTTTTATTTTTTGAAGTATCCTGTGCCATTGCACCAAGCGGCAATAGAAGACTAAAGCAAATTGCCCAAAACCAATAACTGTAATATTTAAAAGGGACTCTTCTTCTTTGCATAATCAGGGTAAAAACAGCTTAAAAATACATTTATTTCCTATTATTTACTTAAAAAAATAGAATCCATCGTATCTTTAACAAGCTTCCAATTTTATGCCAAACTTAGACATCAATAATACATTTAAGAGAACCAGTAATACCTATCGATTGGTGATTATGAATGACGACACCTACGACGAGGTTTTGGCCTTTAAATTGTCAAGAAGATCGGTGTATTTAGGGGTGAGTATCACATTCATTGTATTAGTTGGAATGACAATTGCTTTGATCGCATTTACACCACTCAAGTATTATATTCCTGGATATGGAACCAAAGAAAGTCGAACAGCCCTTCAATTGTTAAAAATACGAACCGATTCTTTAGAGCAATCCATTCACTATAAAGAGCAGTATTTAGAAGGTATTAAAAAAGTATTATCCGAAGGCAACCCAAAACAATTAGATACCTTGCCTTTGGTATTGCCTGAGAATAAACAATCTTTTGATTAATGTCAATTCATTCTGCTGGGGAAAAGCCCTCCAATAAAATGCCTAATGATAATTGGTCTAAATACATTGGGTTTGGGTCGCAATTAATTGTTGGGTTGTTAATTACTTTATATGTAGGCAAAAAACTAGATGAATATTTTAACAAGCATTCTTTTTTTGCTTGGTTAACTCCGTCTTTGTTTATATTATTTGTTTTAATAGCTGTGGTAAGAGATACGCAAAGCAAAAAATAAAATCGAATGTTTAAAAAGAAAACACAATCAGTACTAATGCTTTTTGTAGCGATGAATTTATTTGGATTTTTAGCACAGAAAGGTTTTTTTCATACCCCTTTTAAAATTAATTTTTTATTGGTAGTGAATGCAATGTTATTAGTGATGTATTTTGTAAATACGATTAGAATTAATCGGATGGATAAAACCAATCCTAATGCCATGATAAGATCGGTAATGATTGGGACTTTGTTAAAAATGGTTGTTTTTGTAACAGTGGCCATGGTCTATACCATTCAAGTTAAAATACCTGTAGGCATGCCCACTTTAATAGGTAGTATGGGCTTGTATCTTTTTTATACATGGCTAGAGATTAAAGGAGAGCTATATAAGAACTAATTAATTATTTAATATTTTTAAACATTGTCCAAGGTTGAACATCCACTTCAGGCACTTGCTAATTACCTTCCTGAGGGGGCTTTTGAGCCTGTGGTACAACTCATTCATCAGTACAAGGTACATTTAACGGTTACCAGGG
This sequence comes from Sediminibacterium ginsengisoli, assembly GCA_945865545.1. Classification (GTDB taxonomy): domain Bacteria; phylum Bacteroidota; class Bacteroidia; order Chitinophagales; family Chitinophagaceae; genus Sediminibacterium; species Sediminibacterium ginsengisoli_F. The sequence goes on from CAMBEQ010000028.1 coordinate 13,253, forward strand.
CGCGCAAATCGGTGCTGGGTGATTACAGGCATCCTTTTAAGGGGTCAAATCATAAAATCACAGTCAATGGCAATTTAAATAAGTATGAATTTTTAGTTACGTTATTGCATGAATTGGCTCATTTATTGTGTTTTGAACAATATAGAAATAGGGTAGAAGCACATGGTAAAGAATGGAAACAGATATATGGGAATTTACTAGCAGCCTTTATGGATTTGAATTTATTCCCTAATGACATTAATAAAAGTTTGAAAAAAACTTTACTCAATCCTGCTGCTACTGCCAATGGGGAAACGGCTTTATTGCTTGTTTTGAGGCAGTATAATACAGTAAACAAAACGGGGTTGGCTGTTTTAGCCACTTTACCGGATGGCACTTTATTTACCGCAGAAAAGCAAGGAGTATTTAAAAAAATAAAATTACGACGTAAACGAATTGAATGTTTAGAAGTAAAAACAGGGAATATTTATTTATTTAGTGCCATTACAGAGGTACAAGTAGTAAAACTAACTGACAGCTAATTTTACTAGCGCAGCCGCTTCGCTCAATTGAATGGCAGATTGTACTTTTAATCCGCTTTCGTCAATCAATTTTTTTGCTTCTACTGCATTGGTTCCTTGTAAACGAACTATAATCGGAATATTAATATTACCTAATTTTTTGAAAGCTTCAATCACACCAGAAGCCACACGGTCGCAACGAACAATACCTCCAAATATATTAATTAGAATTGCTTTTACATTTGGATCTTTCATGATAATTCTAAATCCTGCCTCAACGGTTTGTGCATTAGCAGAACCACCTACGTCTAAGAAATTAGCTGGTTCACCACCACTAAGTTTAATCATATCCATAGTGGCCATAGCCAAACCTGCGCCATTGACCATGCAACCTACGTTGCCATCCAATTTTACAAAGTTTAAATTGTATTCGCCAGCTTCTACTTCCGTAGGATCTTCTTCTGTAACATCGCGCATGGCCAATAAATCTGGATGACGCATTAATGCATTATCATCAACATTCATTTTACAATCCACAGCAATCATTTTATCGTCAGAAGTTTTAAATAAAGGATTTATCTCTAACATACTGCAATCTAGTCCTACATATGCATTGTATAAATTAGTAACAAACTTTATACAGCTCTTTAAAGATTCTCCACTTAGACCTAAATTAAATGCAATTTTTCTTGCTTGAAAACCTTGTAATCCGCCACCTGGGTGCACCCATTCTTTATAAATTTTTTCAGGGGTATCATGTGCTACATCTTCAATATTCATTCCACCTTCAGTGCTATACATAATTACATTCATGCCTTTTGCACGATCTAATAAAATAGATAAATAAAATTCTTTAGTTGGATTGGGCCCTTCATAATAGACATCCTGTGCTACTAAAATTTTGCTTACTAATTTACCAGCGGGGCCAGTTTGAATGGTCACCAATGTGCCTCCTAATATATTTTTTGCAAAAACTTCAATATCAGCGGCAGATTTTCCTACTGCTACTCCTTTTTGTTCGGTGCCTATAATTTTTCCTTTTCCTCTTCCTCCTGCATGAATTTGAGCTTTCACTACAGCAAACTTATTATTAGTTTCCCCTGCAATTTTATGGTAGGCAGCAATGGCAGCGTCTACTGTTTCTACTGCAATGCCTTCTTGAACTGGGACATTGTACTTTTTTAGTAATTCTTTTGCTTGATATTCATGCAGATTCATACGATGTAAATTTTGGCGAAGTTAATAGATTTTAACAAAGAATAAGCCTAAAAATTAATTTTGTTGTTTAAACATTGATTTATATCTTTACTATCTAAAATATCAAAAGAGAGTGTATTTTAGCAGACTCAAATTTTTAATCAATTAAACAAAAATTCAAATATGAAAAAAATCATCTTCTCCTTAACAGTTATCGCAGCGTCGGTAGCTTTATTTTCTTTTACTTCAAAAGATAACAAGTCAGCTAATGTGACTTACACTGTAAATGCCAAAAATAGCAAAGTAGATTTTACTGGTTCAAAGAAAAAGGATTACCATACTGGTTATTTCCCAATCAAATCTGGTGCTATTCAAGTAGATGGTGGAAAGTTAGTAGGTGGCAGTTTTGTGATTGATATAGCTGGTTTAAAAGTAACGGACGAGCGCGGTGGCGAAAAATTACAAGGACATTTGTCTTCTGGAGACTTTTTTGATGCTTCAAAATTTGGAGAAGCTACTTTTTCTATTACAAGTGTTAAGTATACAGCAGGGGATAAAGCAACTATCACTGGAAATCTTTCTTTAAAAGGGGTTAACGCACCAGTATCTTTTACAGCTAGCATTAGAAATGCAGATGATAAAGAATTTTTTGCTGAAGCATTTTTACCTTTTGACAGAACCGCATTTGGCATAAATTATGGTATTGGAATGGTTGATTCTGAAGTACAATTAGCTATCCACATTTACGGGACTAAATAGTTTTCAACAACTTAATAATTGAAAAGCCTTCCGATTTATCGGGAGGCTTTTTTTATAAATACGCTTTTAAATTTATAAGTGAATGATTGCGCTTATATGAAATTTAACGAATACTTTGATTTTGACAATACGGCGATGTGCAATCTAAATGGAGTAGCGCTCTTTAAGTACATGCAGATGATGCAAGGCATGACCGAAAATGATAAATCCAATTGCATTTACCGAAATAGGTGAATCACTAGCAGTACCTTTTTGTTTTAAATCCTCTTCAGTAAAAGAGGCAAACAACATATTGGTGGATTGTCTTACTGTCTTCCATTCTGCGATCATTTCTTTCCAATTTCGATGAGTGGCAGTTGCATTTTTAGCATATTCATTCTCGTCAAAGCCTATAAGTGATGCAGGCTCTTTTCTGGCAATGGATAAAGCCCTATAGGCAAATATTCTTTCGGTATCTATCACATGCTGTAGCATTTGTTTGATTGTCCATTTGTCTGGTGCGTAAGCGAAATTTATTTTCTCTGTAGGGATAGCATTCCAGGATTCTATAATTCTTTCTTGATATTGTTGTACTAATATGGAGTAATCTTTTCCACTGGTGTAGTTAATATAAGTTTGATGAAAACTACCGTATTCGGTTGCACTGGGTCTGGCCATAGTTTGTATTTATTCGGTAAATATTGAATTAAATTCTTAATTAGTTAATCTTTTCTTTTTATTAGATTTAGCTGGGGTACTAGCCGCTATTGTTTTTGCCAATTGAATGGCATTGGCTGCATTAACAATACCACCTGCTTTACCAATTTCATCCAATTTTTTTGCAACTTCACGTTGTGGTATAAGGTAACTTAAATTTTTATCAGTGGGTTGCCATACCGATTTCATTAAAATGTCTTTCACTTGTATAGCAGTTAGTTTTGGAAAGTAGGAGCGAATTAATGCAGCAATATTGCTTACAATGGGAGAAGCCATACTGGTGCCACTTAAATAACCATGGTTGTCTATGCCAGGTAAGGTAGAATATATTTTATTGCCTGGTGATAGTATATCCACCACTTTGGGGCCATAATTACTAAAATCTGTTAATATACTTTCACTAATAGTAATATCACTGCTTGCTGCAACGGTGAGCATATTTTTTGCAGAATCATTAAGCATACTGGAATAGGGATTAGGAAATACATTTTTTTGATCCAAATTATAAAATTCATTACCAGCTGAATGTATGATTAGCACATCTTTTTCTGCTGCATATCGAATGGCACTATCTACCCAAATTTGTTCGGGGGAATAAGATTTCCCAAAACTCATATTGATAATTTTAGCCCCATTGTCTACAGCATATCTAATTCCCAATGCAATGTCTTTATCATATTCATCGCCATCGGGAACAGCTCTTATGGTCATAATTTTTAAAGGCGGATAGAATTTGTTTACTAACCAACTACTATCTGGAAAGCTGGCTACTAGTCCAGATACATGAGTGCCATGCCTTGCATTTGGACCTGTAATATCATTATTGCCATAGTATCGATCTGAAAAATCGTAATAATGATCTTTTATAATATCCTCTCTAACCTTGGAAGCTTGAGACTCCTTAGCATGCGCTAATTTTTCTTTACCCTCTATGTATTCATTTAAATCATTGATGATTTCGGGGAAGGATATTTCTTTATCAATGCCTAAAATAGTTACCGTTCTTATAAAAGCGGCTTTCGCTTCTAATGCAATTCGTCCCATGGGTTGGTATGGTTCTAATTTATTGGCACTAAAATTAGAATCACCCATGTCTTTAATAATGGCGGCCCCAATTTTTTTAAGCGCATTCATCGCCATGGTGATGTATTGTAAGTTGGCTGCTTCTTGATCTGAAAATTCCATGTCTTTTGACACTTCCTGCCAAATAGCCCATTGCTTTTTTTGAATTTTATTTAATGAAAGGGTATCCACTACTTTATTTTCAAATTGTCCTTTTAATTGATGATAAATTCTTGTTTTTTCAGCCTCCGCTTTATCTATGTTACGTCCATCTTTTCCTCCTAAAAAGTTCCAGCCGTGCACATCATCTATGTATCCATTGTGATCGTCGTCAATATGATTATTGGGAATTTCTGCAGCATTGGTCCAGCGTATTTTTTTTAATTCGATATGATTCGTATCCATTCCGCCATCTATCACCGCCACAATTATTGGGCTTGGTTGTATAGAATAGGAAGCTAATAATTGGTATGCTTTTTGTAAACTTATTCCATGCACACTGTCTTTTTCATAATCTTTCCAGTGCCAATTTTTTGTTGACTGACTAAAAGAAATGAGGGTCATGAATAAAAACAAGAAGATGATAGGCAGTCGCTTCATACTATAGAAAAAAGAAAATTATTAAATAAATTAAAGGGGTAGGTAGATAATGATAAAATTTAAAAATCAAACTTTATTCCTTGCGCCAATGGCAATTGATTGCCCCAGTTGATGGTATTGGTTTGTCTGCGCATATAGGCTTTCCAGGCATCACTTCCACTTTCTCTTCCGCCTCCTGTTTCTTTTTCTCCTCCAAAAGCACCACCAATTTCTGCACCACTGGTTCCTATATTTACATTGGCTATACCGCAATCACTTCCTAAGGTGGATAAAAACAATTCAGATTCTCTCATGTTTAATGTCATGATAGCCGAGGATAAACCTTGAGGTACTGCATTTTGAATAGCAATGGCTTCTTCAATGGTAGTATATTTCATTACATATAAAATGGGCGCAAAAGTTTCATGTTGTACCATCGCATAATGGGGTAGTGCTTCTGCAATACAAGGTTTTACATAACAACCACTTTCAAAACCAGCACCTTCTAATACACCTCCTTCCACTATAAATTTACCGCCTTCTTTTTTGCAGGCTTCTATTGCCTCTAAATACATTTTAACAGCAGCTGAATCAATCAATGGTCCCATGTGCATGGCAGCATCTAGTGGGTTGCCTATTTTTATTTGTTGATAGGCTTTAACTAATTTAGCTACAAAAGTGTCATATATTTTTTCATGAATAATTAATCTGCGTGTGCTAGTGCATCTTTGTCCTGCTGTACCCACTGCTCCAAAAACAGCTCCTACTAGTGACATATCTAAGTCGGCGTGTTCGGAAATAATGATTGCATTGTTCCCACCTAATTCCAAAATTGTTTTACCTAATCTTGCGGCTACGGCTTGGTTTAATTCTTTTCCCATCCTGGTAGAACCTGTAGCAGAGACCAATGGAATTCTTACATCATGACTTAACCATTCGCCCACTTCTCTTCCTCCTTGTATTAAATTATTGACGCCTTCCGGTACTTGATTGGCTTTAAAAACTTTAGCAACAATATGTTGAATGGCATTGCCACATAATGGTGTTTTTTCACTTGGCTTCCATACAGTAACATTGCCGCATACCCATGCTAAAGCAGCGTTCCAACTCCAAACAGCCACCGGGAAATTAAAGGCAGAAACAATGCCCACTATGCCTAAGGGATGCCATTGCTCATACATTCTGTGCAAAGGTCGTTCACTGTGCATAGTTAATCCATACAATTGTCTTGATAAGCCTACGGCAAAATCACAGATGTCTATCATTTCTTGTACTTCTCCTAAACCTTCTTGTAAGCTTTTGCCCATTTCATAACTTACCAATTGACCCAGCGCTTGTTTTTCATTTCTTAAAGCTTCTCCTAGTTGTCTCACCACTTCACCTCTTTTTGGTGCGGGCCATTTTCTCCATTCTTGAAATGCAGATTGAGCGGTGGTCATTATATTTTCAAAAGCTGCTTGGTCGGTGCTCATTACAGCGCCAATTTCTTTTTTGTCTACAGGTGAGTAGGAGGTTATTTTTTGACCCTTACTTTTTATCCAAATTGTTCCAGTGGAGCTGCCTTCGTTTTCTTTTTGTAGTTGTAACGCTTGTAAAAATTGCATAACAATATTATTTTTTAAATGTAAGGGGTAGGATGATTCCTAAACTTTCTTAAAAGTAGGTTCCATTATTTTTTTATTTTTTCAATCAATTGCGTGGTGGAGAAACCTTCCACGATGGGGTTGATAATTACTTTTCCACCATGAGCAATGACTTCTTTTGCTCCCACAATTTCATCAATGGTATAGTCGCCTCCCTTGACCATGACGTCTGGAAAAAGTGCTTTTATTAAATCCAATGGGGTATCTTCTTCAAAAATAACGACCATATCAACTACCAATAAATTGGCAAGTACAATGGCCCTGCTTTGGGTGTTGTTAATAGGTCTAGTAGGCCCCTTTAACCTTTGGACACTTTTATCGCTGTTTAATCCCACTACTAAATAGTCGGCTTCTTTTGCTGCTTCTGCTAGTGAAAATAAATGTCCTGGATGTAGAATATCAAAACAGCCATTGGTAAATGAAAAAGTTTTTCCTGTTACTTTCCAAGCGCTGATTTGATTCTTTGCTTCTTCTATTGTTTTAATTTTTTTCTCTATCAATTCTACTGCACGCATACTATTTAGTTTGTTTATTAATGATAGGAAGGATGATTAAACTAAGGCCCCCCAAAACTAAAACTATTAAAAATTGAGAAAACCATTGTAAGGTTCCGTTGGCTAATCCAAGTGTATAATCAATTCCATTTAGTTCAAGTACTTTAGCCATAAAATAGGCATAGGCACCAATACCTCCAGGTGTTATGATCATTCCAATACTGGCATAAGCCAAACAACTTATTGCAGTTGCAAATGAACTTTCGGTGCCGATGGTTCCATACAAGCCAATATAAGTTGCAAACAAATATAGAAACCAAATACCAAAAGAGTACGCGAAAAATAAATTGTGCTTTTTTAATTTAGTGGCACTCATAATTCCAGCCCACACCCCCCAAAAAATATTTTTGATACTTTCTATTGCCTTAGTCAATTTATGTTTAAAAATGAAAAATAAAACAATCAATACAACTGCCACTCCCGTAAAAATTTGAAGGAGGAGTGTGGTGTTATTTGGTGATGTTCCTGCTACTGGAGCAGTGCGTAATTGATTCCAACCTGCTTCTATAACACTAAATTGTAATGTGAGGGCTAATAAAAAAACAAGCCCTAAACAAAAAACATCAAATGCACGTTCCGCAACAATGGTACCTACAATTTTTTCTGCAGGTACTTTTTCATATTTTGAAAGAAGGGTGCACTTTAATACTTCCCCTAAACGAGGAATAGCTAAATTGGCCAAATAGCCAATTAGCACGGCTAAATAGGTATTCAAAATACCCGGTTGATAGCCGAGTGGTTCCATTATTAATCGCCACCTTAATGCACGTAAAAAATGGGAAAGACCTAATAAAAAAAATACAGGAATGATGATCCAAAAACGGGAGTGTTTTAAAGATAACTTAAACTTGTCCCATTCTTGAGGGGGAATTTGGTGTAAACTCCACCAAATCAATAATATGCCTATTAAAAAGAAGAAGGATATTTTTAGAAATTTACCCATTAATTAAAATTTAATTCAATACTCTGCAATTTACAACCAAATGTCTATAAATGAGGTCAGAATGGCTTATTTATTCCCCTTTTTTGTCGTTTCTTAAAGTGCTTAGTATTACGTACCTTTGCACACTCAAACTTTGTACTGAGTTAAACCCCAAACGGAATGTCTGAAAAAAAACGAATCTTATTCATCGCCACGGAGATGTCACCTTATCTAGAGTTGACAGAATTCGCTGAGGTCATCAATAAGCTCGCTATAAAAAGTAATGACAGTGGTCTAGAAGTACGCTGTATTATGCCTAGGTTTGGTGTAATTAATGAAAGAAGGCATCGTCTTCATGAAGTGGTTCGCCTTTCTGGTATCAATGTACAACTGGACGGTGACGATTATCCTTTGCAAATTAAAGTAGCTTCTTTACCAAATGCACGCTTACAAGTCTATTTTTTAGAAAATGAGGACTTCTTCAAAAGAAAACATTTATTTCATGATGAATCTGAGAAATGGTTTGATGACAATGCTTTGAGAACCATTTTCTTCTGCCGTGGCGCTTTAGAAACAGTAAAGAAATTCGGTTGGCCTCCAGATATTATTCATTGCAGTGGATGGATGACTGGATTAATTCCTGCCTATATTAAAACTGCATTCAAAAAGGAACCTGTTTTCTCCAATGCGAAAACTATTTTCACCATTGGTCAAAATACTTTTGAAGAAAAATTCAATAAAGATTTTTTAACAAAAGCCCTCATTAATACGAATATTAAAGACAAGGATTTAGAACCATTCAAGGATTTAAATAATACTTCTTTATTTAGGGGAGGAGCTACTTATTCAGATGCTATTTCCTTTGGTTCTGATCTAATAGACAAAAAATTAGTTTCTGAATTTTCGACTGTTAAAGGTAAAAAAGTAATTCCTTTCAATGGATGGGATTCCGATTTAACAGAGTATTTAGATTTATACAACGAACTTGCAGGCAAATAAAGTCAAATTAATTCATTCATGACATCGAATATCATTGGTAGAAAATTTCTTATAGCTACTTTTTCAATTCTTCTTTTTTCGGCTTGTACTAAAATAAGTACAACCGATATTGGACTTGGCCTATTGCCAGCACAAGATTATTTCAATACAAAGGATACTATTTTAGATGTTATTACAACCACAGTAGATTATCCGGATACATTAAGACTTTACGGAACCGATAATAAAGTGGTAGGTACTATTACCGACGACGCTTTATTTGGATCTACCAAAGCGAATATGTTTTTTCAATTAGTGCCAAGTAATTTTCCTTTTTCTATTCCAGGTAATCGAGATAGTTTAGAAGTGGATTCTGCTGTATTGATTTTGTCCTATAAAGGTTTCTACGGAGATTCGACTAAGCCTGTTGTATTGAACTTGAAAAGAATTGACAATAGTACCCCACTAAATTTTGATGGTACTCAGTACGCGAATAACTATCCGGAATTATATAATTTTCAAGCTAGCACTACTTTAGCTAGCCCCTATACATTAGATTTCACTAAGGTAAGAGATTCTGTATATAATAGATATGAAGCTGCAGCGAGTCAAATTAGAATTCCATTGTTATCTTCCTTTGCAAGGATGTTTATCAGAAATTATGATTCTACCAATGCTTATCTTTCAGATAGTACTTTTAATGATAGTTTTTCCGGTTTTGCATTATCTACAGATCCTTTTTCTAACAATAATGTACTGGTTCAGATAAGTCTAAATGATACTAATACTAAATTGGCACTCTATTATAAGTCTACCTCTAGTACAAGTTCAAGTTATCAAAGAGATACCGCTGTAGCTTATTTTAAGTTTAGCATTTACAATAATGGGCATGCCAATTTCATTAAAAGAAATACCACTGGATCGGAGTTAACCAAACACTTAAAGAATCAAATAAGTGACTCATTAGTATATGTACAAAGTAGTCCCGGTACCATGGTAAAAATAAAAATCCCAGGATTAAAAGCCTTTAAAAATAAAATCATACACCGCGCAGAATTAATTGCCGAACAAGTTCCACCAGATCCAGGAGCAAATTTATTAGAGCGCTATTTGTTACCTCCTAGATATTTATTCCTTGGTAGTTTTGATGCGGCCACTCAAAGATTAAGAAACGTGCCGAATGACTTTACTGGGATCAATGATATTGAGGGCATGAGCCGATTTGGTGGAAAGCTTCAATATAAGACTCTGGATGGCATTTCTAATGTGGCTACTTATAATTTTAGTATAAGTAGGTATGTTCAAGGTGTTATATCCAGGAATGATTCTGTTTTTGATTTTAGAATATTGGCTCCAGTAAATGATTCTATCCAATATGTAAACCCTCGTCCACAAAATATTTTAAAATCCACTACTAATTATTTATCAAGTTCATCTGGGAATCAGCCAGCCATTGGTAGAGTAAGATTAGGCGGAGGAACTCATTCTAAGCGAAGAATGAGGCTTCATATTTATTATTCCGATTTATAAACAGATTTTCATTCAAATTGTTTTTATTAATATATTTGCACTTTACAAACTCTAAATAAAAGAAAATGCCTTATTTATTTACTTCTGAAAGCGTTTCCGAAGGACATCCAGACAAATTAGCCGATCAGATTTCTGACGCCTTAATTGATAACTTTTTAGCATTCGATCCACAATCAAAAGTGGCTTGTGAAACATTAGTTACTACCGGTCAAGTAGTATTAGCGGGTGAAGTAAAATCTAAAGCTTATTTAGATGTACAAACTATTGCGCGTAATGTGATCAAGAAAATCGGTTACACGAAGAGTGAATATATGTTCGAGGCAGATAGCTGTGGAATTTTATCTGCTATTCACGAACAATCTGCCGATATAAACCAAGGGGTGGATAGAAAGAAAAAAGAAGAGCAAGGTGCAGGTGACCAAGGGATGATGTTTGGTTATGCCACTAACGAAACCGAAGATTATATGCCATTGGCTTTGGACTTAGCGCACAAAATTCTAATTGAACTCGCTGCATTAAGAAGAGAGAACAAATCGATTAAATATTTACGTCCAGATGCAAAATCTCAGGTAACCTTAGAGTACAACGACAAAAACGAGCCGGTAAGAATTGATGCCATTGTAGTTTCAACTCAACACGATGATTTTGATGCAGAAGCAAAGATGTTAGCAAAAATCAAAAAAGACATCGTTGAAATTTTAATTCCAAGAGTTAAAGCAAAATATAAGAAATACGCGAAGTTGTTTAATAACGATATTAAGTATCATATTAACCCTACAGGTAAGTTTGTAATTGGTGGTCCACACGGTGACACTGGTTTAACTGGCCGTAAAATTATCGTAGATACCTATGGTGGTAAAGGGGCACATGGTGGTGGAGCCTTCTCTGGTAAAGATCCAAGTAAGGTAGACCGTTCTGCAGCCTATGCAACACGTCATATTGCTAAGAACTTAGTTGCTGCTGGTGTAGCTTCAGAAGTATTGGTTCAAGTTTCTTACGCCATTGGGGTAGCTAAGCCAACTTCTATAAACGTAAACACTTACGGTACTGCTAAAGTAAAATTAACCGATGGTCAAATTGGTAAATTAGTAGAAAGTGTTTTTGATATGCGTCCTTACTTTATCGAGCAAAGATTAAAGTTAAGAACTCCAATGTATAGTGAGACTGCTGCCTACGGACATATGGGTCGTAAGAATGAGACAGTTACTAAAACATTCACTACTCCAGATGGTAAATCAAAAACTATGAAAGTGGAATTATTTACTTGGGAGAAATTAGATTATGTAGCGAAAGTTAAAAAAGCCTTCGGTTTAAAATAAATTATTTCAAATAATAAAATCCCTCTCGAATGCTCGGGGGGGATTTTTAGTTTTATAACTCAATAAAATTGTATGGAACAGGAACAAAATCCTTGGAAAACCATCAGCGGAAAATTAGTCTACGATAATCCATGGATTAATTTAACGGAGTACCAGGTTATTACACCAGCTGGCACTCCAGGCATTTACGGCAAAGTTCATTTTAAAAATATAGCCATTGGAGTTATTGCAATTGACAAAGAAGGCGATACTTATTTAGTAGGTCAATACCGATTTCCATTAAATGAATACAGCTGGGAAATTCCAGAAGGGGGTTGTCCAGAGGGCACAGATTATTTAGCTTCTGCTAAAAGAGAATTAAAAGAAGAAACTGGATTGGAAGCAAAAAATTGGACTGAGCTATTACGTATGCATGTATCTAATTCTGTCTCTGATGAATTGGCAGTGGTCTATGTTGCGCAGGATTTGATTGCAGGAGAAGCGGAACCAGAAGACACAGAAAAGCTCACCATTAAGAAATTACCTTTTGAAACGGTTTTACAATGGGTGATGGAAGGAAAAATTACCGATTCGATTTCAGTGGCAGCTATATTGAAATGGCAATTGATTCAATCAAAAATGCCTTTAAAGTAAAAGGAGTAAGCTAAATCGACTAACTTTGAAACCTATGGAGGATAGACAATCAAAATCGGATAGACCTTACAAACCTAGACCTAGGTTTAATTCGGAGCGCTCTGTTGCCACCGAACGTAAGTTTATTATTGGTCGTCAACCTTTATTGGAAGCTTTTGAATCTGATACCAATATTGAAAAAATATTAATCCAAAAAAATGCACAAGGAGAGGGCTTAAGTGAAATTAAACAAGCTGCTCGTGAAAAAAGTATTCCGGTTCAATTGGTGCCTATTGAAAAATTAAACGGTTTAAGTAAAGCCAATCATCAAGGGGTATTGGCTTTTATTTCTAAAGTAAAATATTTAGAATTACAGGAAGTAATAGACTTTGTAGTAGCCAAAGGAGAAACCCCTTTATTTTTAATGTTAGATGGCGTTACGGATGTAAGAAATATTGGAGCTATTGGACGAAGTATTCATTGTTGTGGTGCACAAGCCTTAATTATTCCTGACAAAGGAGTGGGTGCTTTAAATGAAGAAGCATTTAAAAGTAGTGCAGGGGCTTTAGAACACATTCATATTGTAAGAGTGGCTAGCCTTTTAAAGGCCGTAGATTTATTACACTTAAACGGCATACAAGTTTTTACGAGTGAAATGCGTGCCGAAAAAAATATTCATGAATTAGACCTTTGTTTGCCTGCTTGTGTTATTATGGGAGATGAAGGAAGAGGGGTACAGCCTTATTTAGCTAAAGCAGCAGATTATTTTTTCAAAATACCCATGGCATCTACTTTTGATTCTTTTAATGTGTCGGTGGCGGCAGGTATCATATTATATGAAGCCATGAAACAAAGAATGTTTCCGGTAAGTAAATAAATTCAGGCCTTTTTATGAGCCAACTCAAATTTAAATTAACACTTCCTTCCAAAAGATCGGCCTTCCCAATAGGGTATCGAGATAAAACTTTGCTCATTGGATCTTGTTTTTCGGAAAATATTGGCTCTAAATTAAATACTCATTTATTTAATGTATTAGAAAATCCACATGGTATTTTATTTAATCCAATTAGTGTAGCCCAATCATTAATGGATTGTATTAATAATAAAATTTATCAAGAAGCTGACTTATTTTCACTCAACGAGGTTTGGAATAGTTGGCACCACCATAGCCGTTTTTCAGGACTTACTATAAAAGAAACTCTAGATAAAATAAATAGCTCCATTCATCAAGGGCATCAATTTTTAAAAGCAACAGATCATATAGTTATTACACTTGGTTCTGCCTGGGTATATCAATTAAATCATCCATCTTCATTTACAGTTGGTCAGGTAGTAGCCAACAATCATAAAGCTTCTGCTAATTGGTTTGATAAGAGATTGATGCAGCCCAATGAGCTTATTGAATTATTAAAAAATTTAGTAAAACAGTTACTTTCCTTTAATCCACATTTGCATATTGTATTTACCATAAGTCCTGTGCGCCATTTAAGGGAAGGGCTGGTGGAAAACAATCGGAGTAAAGCAGTTTTAATTCATGCGGTACATGAAGTAGTAGACACCCATGATCCTATAGATTATTTCCCCTCCTATGAATACATTATGGATGATTTGAGAGATTACCGTTTTTATTCGGAAGATATGGTTCATCCAAATTATGCAGCCTCTAATTATGTTTGGGAGAAATTAGTTGAAACTTATATGAATGAAGAAACTCAAAACATAATGAAACAGGTGGCAGAATTACAATTGGCTATGCAGCATAAACCTTTTTTTGCTGGATCTGCACAACACCAAGAGTTTTTACACAATTGTGTAGCTAAAACAGAACAACTTTTGAGTTTGTATCCTTATTTAGCATTAGATGACCAACTTCAGTTTTTTAAGCGTCAAATTGGCAAATAAATTCTTAATTTAGGAGTCTAAATATTTGTTATGCGTTTATTGCCTTTTCTTGCTTCTGCAATGGTAACTATTGGTCTAGTGTTTGTCTTAAATACTCAATTATCAATTGGTACCACTAAATCTCCCAAGTTGGGTTATTTTTTATCTCCTCAACAGGGTTTTTGGAAGAATGCAGAAAAAGTAAATACCAACTTTGATGCTAGTTTAGTAGCTAATGAATTAAAAGGAAATGTGGATGTTTATTTGGACGATCGTTTGGTGCCACATATTTATGCAGACCATGATGAAGACGCCTATTTTGTTCAAGGCTATTTACACGCAAAATTTAGATTATGGCAAATGGATTTTCAAACCAGGGTCGCTTCTGGGCGTTTGAGTGAAATTGCTGGTGCAGATAAATTACCTATTGATCGTTTTTTTAGAAGATTAGGTATGGTGTATGGTGCAGAACAAACAGAAGAAAGTATTAACACCACCAATCCTGCAATGAAAGCCACAGTGGATGCCTATACTGCTGGAGTAAATGCTTACCTGAAACAATTGGCTCCAGAAGAGATGCCTTTCGAGTTTAAATTAATGAATTATGCACCTGAATTATGGACACCTAAAAAAACGTATTTATTTTTAATGTTCATGTCTTATGATTTAACAGGGGCGGCTGCTTCTGCAGATTTACAATTAACTAATACACGTGATTTTTTAGGCTATGATTTATTTAGTAAGTTATATACCAATCAACAAGACTCTTTAGATCCAATTATTCCTATAGGAACAGTATATCAAAAGCCATCAATTATTCCTATTAAACCTGCCAATGCAGATTCTACTTATTTAATGCATCAAAGCGCTTTAGCATTCAACAATAAGCAACCAGTTATCGAACTGGGTCCAGAAGCACCTAATAAAAATAATGGTAGTAATAACTGGGCGGTTGCTGGAACTAAAACCAAATCGGGGCGTCCTATTTTAGCAAGTGACCCTCATTTAGGATTAAATCTTCCTTCACTTTGGTATGAAGTACAAATAACAACACCTACTCATAGTACCTATGGCGCTAGTTTTCCTGGTTCGCCTGCGGTGATTATAGGATTTAATGATAGTTTAGCTTGGGGGGTGACCAACGCAGGGCGTGATGTTTTAGATTATTATGAAGTTAAATTTAAAGATAGTTCTGAAAATGAATACTGGTTTAATGGGGAATGGAAGGCGGTGAGCAAAAGAAATGAAGTCATTAAAGTGAAAGACAGTGCCGATGTGGTAGAGGAAATTTCTATGACCCATTGGGGCCCTGCTATGTTTGATGCACATTATCAAAATGCACAATCCAAGGGACGCAACTTGGCTGTTAAATGGACTGCTTTTACGCCATCTTCTGGAATGCAAGCTTTTTACCAATTAAATCGTGCAAAAAATTACGAAGATTATATTCATGCCATTTCATTATGGACCTGTCCAGGACAAAATTTTGTAATGGCTACGAAGTCTGGCGATATTGCAATCAAGCAACAAGGCTCTTTTGTAGCAAGATGGGCACATCAGGGCGATTTTATAATGCCTGGGCAAGACAGTAGTTATGATTGGCAAGGAATTATTCCTAATGAAGAAAATCCTACTATTAAAAATCCTATTCGTGGATTTGTGAGCAGTGCCAATCAAAAAGTTACCGATTCCACCTATCCTTATTATTTAGGTACAGCAAGTTCTTTCCCTTTGTATCGTGGAATTAGTGTAAACAAGCATTTGACGACCATGTCACAAATTACTCCACAAGACATGCAAGCTTTACAAACCAATAATTATAATGTATTTGCTGCAACGGCACGTCCTGCTTTGATGAAATATGTACAAACAGATGAACTCAGTGAAGATGCAAAAAGGATGTTAGAAATATTAACCAATTGGAATTTATTGAACGAGGAAGGTTCCAAAGGTATTA